>PXAQ01000091.1 GCA_003567095.1 Phycisphaerae bacterium | reverse complement strand
TGACGCGATCCAGAAATGTGTTGGCAAAGGTCTGCTCAAACGGCATCGCGCCCAGCAGCGTCTGGTAGATCAAATATTCATCGTTGCGGTCGGGCAGCAGCGCGCCGTTGTGTTCGGTTTTGTACGGTTCGTTGATCCGGCTCCACTGGCTGACCTTTTCAAACCACACCTCGGGCATCTCTGACAGGACGTTCAGCCGGGCCCGAACGTCCTCGCCGCGTTTGGTGTCGTGGGTGGCGGTGGCATTCATCGCATGCGGCCAGCGGGTGCAGCGCTGCTGAAGATATGCGACAAACCCCTCGGCACTCTGGCCGAACAGATGCGGCGCACCGCCGACTTCATTGAGCGATGCCAGCGGATAATACATATACAGCAGCGTGTCTTCAAACCCCTTGGCCATCACCGGGCCGGTCAGTTGCTCCAGTCGTCTGACAAACGTCACGGTCTCGGCATCGATGGGCTCAGCACGGCCATCTGACAACGGCAGCAATTCCGTGATGGTTTTGATCTGCTCAGTCAGTGTCGGTTCAAATCGCACCGCCGTCTGCACGGCCTGACGGATGCACCACCGGTCATACGGCCGAAAGCCCCGGCCGTCAAAATAGGTGCGGTAGACCGGAAATGCCGCAATGAACGCGCTTAGCGCCGTTTCAAACCGAAAGTCTGCGTCTGTATTCAGCAGGCCGCCCAGACGGCCCGTCAGCCGGCGCAGATCGGCGGCCATGTACGTTTTCAAAATCAGTTGCTTTTTGTCATACAGCAGCCGCTCGTAGTCGAGGCGCTGGCCGATAAAGGCCTGATAGCCGGACAGAAACGCCGCCCGATTGTGCTGGTCGCAAAACAGCGCGTTGACCTGCGCACCGAAGTCATAGCCGGTGGTTCCGGCAATCGGCCAATCCTCGCACAGCGGCTCGTCGTGTTCGAGAATCTTCTCGGCGACGATATACGTCTCCGGACAGGTCTGCCGCAGCCGCTGCAGGTACCGTCTCGGGTCGCACAGCCCGTCAATATGATCAATCCGCAGCCCGGTAAAATGCCCCTGCCGCACCTGTTCGATAATAAGCCGATGCGTCGTGTCCATCACCGCCTGATCCTCAACGCGCATTGAAATCAGGTCGTTGATATAAAAAAACCGCCGGTAATTGATCGTTTCATTGGCCGTTTTCCAATGGGCCAGCACATAGTACTGCCCGTCCAGCAACGCCTTGATGTTCGCTTTGCCCGCGGGACTCTGCGAGACCTTCGCCA
Organism: Phycisphaerae bacterium; assembly: GCA_003567095.1. Next base: position 1,840 of record PXAQ01000091.1, on the reverse strand, counting down.
GTTCGCTGTCGCTCATCTCAGAAAAAGGTTGAGCCGAGGGCGCGTTCAGCGGAAAGCGGTTGTCATAATAGCACACCATCGGGCGGCCGGCGTGACGGGCCAGTGTGATTTTGCCGCTGTCCAGTATCTCCTCCAGCGGCGCGCCGAGGACGGGAATCAGCACCTTGCCGTTCAGCGCCGGATCCGGGTCGTCCCAGTCGATGTCAAAGAATGCGTAATAGGCGCTCTGCTCGCGCTTTTGAAGCACATCCATCAGCATCGTGTTCTCCGGCGAAAAGGCCGTATGGTTGGGAACGATATCCTGCAGCCAGCCCAGGCCGAGCCGCTGTTTTTCCCGCATCAGGGCGGCAAACGCATCCTTGCCGCCCAGCTCGGGATTCAGACGGTTCGGGTCGGTTACATCATAGCCGTGCGCAGACCCTTTGACCGCTTGAAAGATCGGCGAGGCATAGACGTCGCTGATTCCCAGACGATGCAGATAGTCAAGTATCGCGCCTGCGTCGCTGAAGGTAAATCCCGAATGAAGCTGGAGCCGATAGGTTGCCGACATCGGTTTCATAAGTCATATCCTTCCATTAAGCCATCGATGCGGTTTGCAGCAGAACGATACTGCGCCCGGCCGGTTCGATAGTCTGTTCGCCGTGAATGTGCCGAGGTATAGCGGCGCCGGGGCCGTGCCAATGCTGATGCGCCGAGTCGAGCAGAACGGTCCAGTTGTCCACGGCCTTTGGCAGGTGATGACGGCAGGCTGCCCGGCCGAAATTCATCAGACAATACCAAACGCAATTGCCGAATGCTCGCCGCCAGATCAAAAGCTGCGCCGCGCTGTCAACCTCGACCGCCAGTTGCGAACGGTCGGCGTAATTGGGCATCCGCTTGCGCAACACAATCAGGTAGCGATAAAAATCAAACAACGCATTATGCGCCGGCTGATCGAGCAGATGCCATTGCAGGCGACAGCGCTGAAACGTCTCTACGGCCTGCGGGTCGGGGCACTCGGCGTCGGTTTGAAAATGGCTGAACTCCTCAGCCCGTCCCTGCCGCACCGCCTCGACCAGATCCGGATCATTGAGGCTGATAAAATACTGAAACGGCGCCGTCTCGCCGTATTCCTGGCCCATCCACAACAGCGGTAGATACGGCGAGAGCAGCACCGCTGCGGCGGCCAGCTTTTGCGTCTCGAAATCCACCAGCGCCGAGAGCCGCTCGCCGAGCATTCGGTTGCCCACCTGATCGTGATTTTGTATGCACACGACAAACTGATGCGCCGGGCGATGACGGGAAGAATTGCCAAAGCGCCGCTTGCGGAATTTTGAATACTGCCCGGAATAGACAAATCCCTCTTCAAAGGCTTTGGCCAGATGCTCAACCGACCCGTAATCGCCATAGTAGCCCATCGTCTCGCCGGTGACCAGGGCGTGCAGGCTGTGGTGAAAATCGTCCGACCATTGGGCGTCCAGTTCGTAGCCGCCGGCCTTGCGCGGGCGGATCAGCCGCACGTCGTTCAAGTCGCTTTCGCCGATGAGCAGCAGCGGGCGGCCCAGCTTCTTTTCCAGTTCCTGAGCGCGGCGTTTTAACGCCTCGATGAAATGCGTCGCGTTCATATCGAAAATCGCGTGCAGCGCATCCAGCCGCAGCGCGTCCAGATGATAGTGTTCAAACCAGAAGAGCGCGTTTTCGATGAAATAATCCCGAACCGGATCGCAGTACGGGCAGTCATAGTTCAACGACTGGCCCCAGGGCGTCTGGTAGCGATCGGAAAAGTACGGGCCGAATTCCTGCAGATAGTTGCCCTCCGGCCCCAGATGATTGTAGACCACATCCAATATCACCGCCAACC
>PXAQ01000103.1 GCA_003567095.1 Phycisphaerae bacterium | reverse complement strand
TTCAGCAGGCCCTGTTGAAGATGCTCGAGGGCACCACCGCCAATATTCCCCCGCAGGGCGGACGCAAGCACCCCGAACAGCAATACATCCAGATTGACACCACGCAGATTATGTTCATCTGCGGCGGGACGTTTGTCGGGCTGGAAAATATCATCAAAAAGCGGCTCGGCAAACGAATGATCGGCTTTGACAGCGAACAGGCCGGGCGGGCGAACAAAAAGGACGATTACAGCGATGTGATCGCGCAGGTCACGCCGGAAGATGTCATCGAATACGGGATGATTCCCGAGCTGGTCGGGCGACTGCCGATTATCACAACGCTGTCGGCGCTGGACGAGCAGGCCCTGATCGAGATCCTGACCCAGCCGAAGAACGCCTTGGTCCGGCAGTATCAGCGGCTCTTTGAGATGGAAGAGGCAGAGCTGAGCTTTACCGATGAGGCACTGTCGCTGCTGGCCCAACAGGCGATGAAACGCGACACCGGCGCCCGGGCGTTGCGTGCGGTCATGGAAGAGCTGATGGTCGATCTGATGTATCGTCTGCCCGAAGAGCCCAAGCCGGGCAATTACACCATTACCCCCGACGTCATTGAAGGCCGCGCCGACATGTTCGCTCAACGGCGAAAAGCCAAAAAAGAGGGCGCCTGAGGCCCCCGCAGGCCCCGGGCATAATCCGGATCAGCACAAAATGCCCGGCGTGTCAAAAGAGATCAGCCCGACTCCACCGCCGGCGCAAAGGGGGCCTATGCATACCGGCTGTAACCGTGCATAGGGGTCTGTTCTGTCCGTTACGGGTTTTCTCGCGTGAATTTTCTACCCTGAAGGGTAGATTTGCGTTACAATGATGCCGACATAATAGCAGACGTCATTGAATGCCAACGAATTATGAATATCTTGCTGACTTCAGTGGGACGGCGCGGCTATCTGGTGCGCTATTTTAAGGATGCTTTGGACAGCGGCGGCCGCGTGTGGGGCGCCGACAACAGTCGCTATGCGCCCGGATTCGGCTATTGCGACCATCGGGTAATCATTCCGGACGTTACTCATAGCGATTACATTCCGAATCTGCTGGAATTATGCCGCGTCAATCACATCGACATTGTCATCCCCTTGATCGACCCGGAATTGTGTGTGTTATCGGACTACAAGGAAGAGTTTGACCGCCTCGGGATTTTGCTGCTGCTGTCGCCTCAGACAACAATTGAGATCACCGCGGACAAGTATCAAACCTGGCAGTTTGCCCGCCGGCACGGCATTGGCGTGCCGCAAACCTTCATCGCCCTCGATGAGGCCCTGACCCGGCTCGATGCCGGGACACTGGGCTGGCCGCTGATGGTCAAGCCCCGCCGGGGCAGCGCGTCGATGAACATGGCCTATTGTTACGACCGCGTGCAGTTGGAAGGGGCCTTTTCAGCCTGCCCGGAGCCGATGATCCAGGAAGTGGTCAAGGGACCCGAGTACGGCTACGATTTGTTCGGCGATCTGGACTGCCGACCAGTCAGCGTGTTCTGCAAGCGCAAACTGGCGATGCGGGCCGGCGAGACCGACAAAGCCATCAGCACCAACAATCCTGACCTGATCGCATTCGGCGCGATGCTGCTGGAGCAGTTCAACCTCATCGGGCCGGTGGATGTGGATGCAGTAGTTGATAAAGAGGGTCCGAAACTGCTGGAGATCAATCCCCGCTTCGGCGGGGGCTATCCCTGCGCTCACTTGGCCGGGGCAGCCTTTCCCCACAAAGTCCTGGCCATGCGCCGCGGCGAGGTGCTGGCCCCTGACATTGGCGCCTGTCCGGAGGGCGTCTGCATGCTCAAGCAGGACGAGATCATCCAGCCGGACTGGGATGGATTGAAGGGATGAGGTGCTAAGTCCAACAGGAGGCGATGCGTGACCCGAACCAAACGAACAGATCGCCCAGCCGGCCAACTGGTCTCATTTCTGCCGGATTCGTATCTGGATCGAACCAGTCGCCCGATCTACGCGCTGGTGTATCTGTTGGGGTTTTTGCTGTTTTACGAGATCGGGACGTTTATGATTCATCCCGAGACGCTGACCCAGTCGCTGGCACAGCCCCAGATGCGAGTCGTGGCGTTTGTCTGGGTGCAGAATCTGCTTGCGTTTATCGGCTTTGGTCCGCGTATGACGTGGATCATTGCGCCCTTTGTGGTGATTGTTATTTTGCTGGCCCTGCAGATCACCTCCCAGACCAAATGGCAGGTTCGGGTCAGTGATTTTATCCCGATGACGGCCGAATGTATTCTGCTGGCCGTGCCGCTGATCGTGCTGAGCATCATGCTCAATCGCACCGGCCCGGCACCTCCGCCGGCGGCGATTCTTGCGCTGCAGGATGCAGTCGATCCCGTCGCCCAGCGCATCCTGCTGGTGGATATCGTCACCGGCATCGGGGCCGGCATATACGAGGAGCTGGTCTTTCGCCTGGTGCTGATTTGCCTGCTGATGATGCTGTTTCAGGATGTGTTCAGGATGCAGAAAAACAACGCGATCTTTTTTTCGGTGATCATCTCGGCGGTGCTGTTCAGCGCGCATCATCATTTCTTTTTTGCCGACGGCCACTTTTTCAGAGGCGATCCGTTTACCGTCGGCAAATTTGTGTTTCGCACGCTGGCGGGCGTCTATTTTGCCGTGCTCTATGCTGTTCGCGGCTTTGGCATCACCGCGGGCACGCACGCGTTTTACAACATCCTGGCGGCCTTACTGAAAGTGCTGGCCTTTTCCGCCCACCCCAACTAAACAGACAGGATTGGGGGTTTGGCCACTCAGCGATCGACCGGAAGATGCACTGTGAAGATAGTCCCTTCGCCCGGCAGCGATTTGACCTCGAGGCGGCCGCTGTGGGCGTGCACGACTTTGCGGGCAATCGCCAGCCCCAAGCCGGTGCCGTGGCCCTGCTTGTCGGTGTGGAACGGCTCAAAGATGATATCGGTGTCCTCAATGCCCCTGCCGTTGTCGGTGATCCGCAGCACAAGCTCTGCGCCGTCGCCGTTGAGCTCGGTATGGACGGTGACCTGTCCGGTCTGCGGCTCGACCGCCTCGAGGGCGTTGAGCATCAGGTTCATCACGACATCCTGCATCTGGTC
>PXAQ01000111.1 GCA_003567095.1 Phycisphaerae bacterium | reverse complement strand
TCCCGCCGCCCAGCGCGACAACCAGGCTGTCCCGCCCCAGGTAGGCCTGTTCCATCGCCTCGACGATGGCGGTGACGGTCTGGATATGCTTGGACGGCTCGCCCGGCGGGTCAATGACATACCGCGGCACATCCCGCCCGCCGGCCAGCCGCTCGAAGAGACCGGCCTGGACCAGGTTGGCATCGGTGACCACAAAGGCCTTGCGCCCCGGCTGGGCGGCCTCAATCCTCGACCACAAAGACCCCAAAAACCCCGTCCCGATACAAATCGGATAGCTGCTTTGGGCCGTGCCGGGGACAGGAACATTCAACATCGTTTGCGTCAATTCAATTTCTCCTCGTTGTGTAAACCCATGAAGACCATGAAGAACACGACGTTTTAAGTTTTCTTCTTTATGTGCTTCATGGTTTAGTATTTTATTACGCTGTGGATGCGATAGGCTTGCAGCAGGTCGCGGCCGGCCAGGGCGGACAGCTCGACCAGGAAGGTCAAGCCCGCGATGGTCGCGCCCAGCGATTCGATCAGCTTGCAGGCGGCGACCATGGTTCCGCCTGTGGCCAGCAGGTCGTCGATCATCAGCACGCGCGTGCCGGAGGCAACAGCGTCGCGATGGACCTCAATCGTATCCTGCCCGTATTCCAGGTCATAGCTGAGCCGGGCGGTCTGCCAGGGCAGCTTGCCGCGCTTGCGTACGGGGATAAAGCCGGCGCCGATCCGCTGGGCGACGGCCGAGCCGAAGATAAATCCCCGGGCCTCGACCGCGACGACCAGATCGATGCCGTCATTTTCAAACGGCCCGGCCAACGCGTCAATGGCCGCCGTCAGGGCCGCCTGATCCGACAGCAACGGGGTAATGTCCCGAAACAAAATTCCCGGCTGGGGGAAGTCCGGAATGTCGCGAATAAACTGTTTTAATTCTACCGTAGGGTCCATCGTCTGGCTGCTCCTGATAGTCGCCAACAAAAAAGGCGAAGTTTCCCGTGAAAACTCCGCCTTTGACAATCGCCGTGAATCGGTCGGTCAGTCGTCGTCGCTCATCAGCTCGTTCAACTGCGCCAGGGCATTTCGCTGAATTTGTCGCACGCGCTCGCGTGTCAGGCCGAGTGTCTTGCCGATCTCTTTTAAGGTCAGTGTCTCGCGACCGTCCAGCCCGAAACGCAGTTTGAGCACTTCCGCCTCGCGCGGGTCAATATGGTCAAGCAATTCCAGTGCCCGATTGAGCTCTTCGTTGGAGCCAAGCGACGCTTCAGGTGTCTCCATTCTATCATCTTCGATCGCCTCGTCAAGGCCGGCGTTTTCCTCAAACGAATCGTACTGGAAACCGGAATCGACCACATTGACGATGTCGCGGATGGCCCGGGCCTTGCGAATGGGAACCTTCATGGCATAGGCCATCTCCTCGAGACTGACCGTGCGGCCCAGCTCGGCGTCCAGCTCGGCCCAGGTCTGCCGCCATTGATTGATCAGCTCCACCATATACGTCGGAATGTGGATAGGCTGGGAGTTGTTCAGGATCGCGCGTTTGATGGCCTGCTTGATCCACCAGGCCGAATAGGTACTGAAACGCACGCCGTGGTCGGGATCGAACGTATCGACCGCCCGCATCAGGCCCAGGTTGCCCTCCTCGATCAAATCGCCCAGGCTCATGCCTCGGTCGGCAAATTTCTTGGCGATGTTGACCACCAGCCGCAGGTTGCTGCGGACCAGCTGCTCGCGGGCGAACGGGTCGTTGTACTGCATAATCGCCTCGCCCAGGGCCTTTTCTTCGTCCCAGCTCAACAGCGGGGCGGCGTCAATTTCTCTGAGGTACTCTTTAATCGTCGCATCAAAAGCCATCGTGTTACTCCCAATATGCCGTTAAGGGTTGAACCGTTATGTTCCAATAGACACTGTTCAACGCTATATCGGCTACTTGAAGCGGGGGGTTAACATAGTCGGGGCACGGGGAATGACATTTTGAGGGAGTTGGCTCTATTTGCAATGCAAAAAGGACTTATACGCTGCTGGAAACACCGGAATGCCGGATTTCAGGCAGTCTATGGTTTTATCAGACCTCACGCCTTATCAAGGAGAGGACAGCCCTGCTCAGCCGGCACGACGGGGCCCGAGAAAGCACCCCGTTCAATCAGTATTCGATGCCTTTGCGGCCGGGCGTGCCATCGCCGAAGGGGTGTTTAAGGGGGCGCATTTCGGTGACCAGGTCGGCCATGTCGATCAGTTCCTCGGTAGCGCCGCGTCCGGTCAGCACCAGTTCCACGTGTGAATCGCGGTTAACGATAAGGGTGCGAATATCGTCGATGCGCGCCAGCCCCTGACTCAGGCAAAAGACGATCTCATCGAGCACAATCACATCGAAATATTTTTCATGCGCGGCGGTTTGCAACTCCTTGAGCGCTTCGTCAATCGCCTTGCGGACACGATTGAGGGCCTGCTGGTCGCCCATGGACTCAAACATATCCCACGGCTCATCAAGCGAACGCAGGGTAATGCCATCAATGGTTTCGGTCTGGAGCAAGCTGCGCTCGCCCACCGGCAGTTCGGCAGGCTTGAGAAACTGATAAATCAGCACGCGGGCACCGTGGCCGGCCGCACGCAAGGCCAATCCCAGGGCGGCGGTGGTTTTGCCTTTGCCCTGCCCGGTATACACTTGTACAAGTCCTTTTTCAAGCATACCCCCATCGTACCATTCCCGGCAGGCAGGTCAATAAAAAAACCCGGCAGCGGAACAACCGGCCGGGTTCGAAAGGGAGTGGTCGAAAATGGCGAACGTAACTTAAGCGTGCATCAACTCGGATTGTGTGTGCTGCTCTGCGGGCTTGAAGGGCAGCGGCTCACAGAACTGGAACGCGATGCGGCGGATATGCGGGCCTAATTCATCGATCCGGCAGATTTTACCGTCGCGGATGAAGTTTTTCAGGTCAAATGAATCCGGCGTCTCGGAGGCCGGAACGCTGAACCGGGCGGTGATGTGCTCGCCCTGGCCCGGGCAGCGATCGGCATAACAGGTAAACGCCGCGCCGCTGCTGGAAATATCCACCATTTGTCCCTGGGTAAGAATGTCATCAAAATCCTCCGCAAACCAAATGGGCCAACTGTA
>PXAQ01000277.1 GCA_003567095.1 Phycisphaerae bacterium | reverse complement strand
GCTGAACAGTACCGCCGCACCAAACTGCAGGCGGCATTTTTCAGCCAGCGAGAGCGGCTTGCGCCGAATCCGTGCAAGGATCGGCCTGAACCATCGCAGACAACGTCCGGGCATAAGAGTCTCTTGCTTGCCGTAAAAAATTATTTACTGTTACGATTGCTGTTCCAGTTGATGCAGGTGCTTTTGAACGCGCACGTTCAATTCCTCAAGCTGCTTTGGATCGACGTCGGAGGGGGCTTCGGTCAGCAGACACTGGCCGCGCTGCGTCTTGGGAAACGCGATGACGTCGCGGATGTTGTCGGTCTTTGTCAACAGCATCACCAGTCGATCCAGTCCGAAGGCGATGCCGCCGTGGGGCGGCGCACCGTATTCCAGCGCCTTGAGGAAAAAGCCGAAGCGCTGCTCGGCCTCTTTGCGCGAGATATTGAGCAAATCGAAGACCTTGGCCTGCACCTTCGGATCATGGATACGGACCGAGCCGCCGCCGATCTCCGAGCCGTTGACCACCAGGTCATAGGCTTGGGAGCGGATGTTGGCCGGGTCACTTTCCAGTTTCTCAAGGTCCTCCGGCACCGGCGAGGTAAAGGGGTGGTGCAGGGAGTCAAACCGTTTTTCGTCGGCATTCCATTCCAGCAATGGAAAATCCACCACCCACACAAACTCTAACTGATTCGGCTGGTACAGACCCAATTCCCGGCCCAGCCGCACGCGCAGCGGCGCCAGGGTTTTATTGACCACCGCAGGGCTGTCGGCCACCATCAAAATCAAATCGCCGTCGGCCGCATCGAAACGACGCAGCAGTTCCTGCTGTTGATCGGCGGTGAAGAACTTGGCGATATTGCTTTTCAGCGCCAACTGGCCGCCGGCCTCATCGCGGGCGACCTTGAACCAGGCCAGCCCTTTGGCCCCGTATTCGGCGACGTACTGGGTCAGTGTCTTTTCGATATCGCTGCGGGAGTACTTTTCGCCGCCGCCGGTGGCGCACACGCCCTTGACAATGCCGCCTTTTTTGATGGTGCCCGTAAAGACCTGAAACTGGCTGTCAGCGGCAATATCGGACAGATCCTCGAGTTTCATCTCAAAGCGCAAATCCGGCCGGTCAATCCCATAGTCGTCTATTGCCTGCTGATAGGTCATCCGGCGAATCGGCAGGGCGACGTCCACACCGAGAATGTCTTTAAAGATTTGAGCAACCAGCCCTTCGTTGGCCTGCATCACATCGTCGGCCTGGACAAAGCTCATCTCCACATCAATCTGGGTAAACTCAGCCTGACGGTCGGCACGGGGGTCCTCATCGCGAAAGCAGCGGACAATCTGGAAATAGCGATCGGTATTGGACACCATCAGAATCTGCTTGAACAACTGCGGCGACTGCGGCAGGGCGTAAAAACTGCCCTTGTACAGACGGCTGGGCACGAGATAATCGCGCGCCCCTTCGGGCGTACTCTTGCCGAGCATGGGGGTTTCGATCTCCCAGAAGCCGTTGGCGTCGAAGTAGTCGCGGGTGATTTTGGTCACCCGATGGCGTACCGCCAGCCGCCGGAGCATCTCTGACCGGCGCAGGTCGATATAACGATACTGAAGCCGCAACTCTTCATTGACCTGTCCGGCGGCGTCAATCTCAAACGGCGGCGTTTTGGCCTGGTTGAGGACCTGAACATCATGGACCAGCACCTCGATTGTGCCGGTCGCCAAGCGGGGGTTTTCAAGCCCTTCGCCGCGGGGGCGCACCGTGCCGCGCGCGCCGATGACCCACTCACAGCGCAGCGTGCGGGCCAGTTTGTGCGCCTCGGGGTGTGTTTCCGGATCAAATACCAACTGCACCAAGCCCTCGCGATCCCGCAGATCGACGAAGACCAGGCTGCCGTGGTCGCGGTAGGAATTGACCCACCCGTTGACGACGACGGTTTGTCCGATATGCGCCGGACGAAAACGGCCGCAATAGTCTGTTCGTTTCAGCATAATTGTCTTCTCAAAAATAATGTACGATCCATTCGTATACAACCCGCAGATTTTTTCATCATCGCTTATTGCCGAAGCGGCGAACGGCTGACAGCGTTATAGGTCGGCCCGGCGGCGTCGAGCCGGCTTTCATAGACCACAATCTCCTCGACCCAGACGCTGCCGAAGATCTCCTGCTCAAACGGCGCGATCGCCTCGGCCAACGCGCGCCCGGCCTTGGCGGTTTTGATCCGGCACAGGGTCAGATGCGCGCTGAAAGGGCGATTTTCCGCCGCCCACCCGGCCTGCGTGAAGCGCTCATCCAACTGCTGCTGCAAGGTCATCAGCGTCTGGCTTTCGGCGCCGGCCCATACCACGCGCGCCGGCCTGCCGAAGGTCCCCACCCCACCGCAGGACAGCTCAAAGGCGCTGTGCCGGTTGGCGGTTTCCTGAGCCATCGCACACACCTGCGGGACCGCATCATCGTTGACAGGCCCGAGAAATTTCAGCGTCAGATGCATCTGTTCGCTGCGCACCCATTTCACCTCGCGTCCGCTAAGGCCGGTCTGCTGACGCAGTGTTTCCTGTAGCTCTGCCAGTCGCTTCAGCACCGCCGCATTCATATCCACTGCGATAAATATACGCATTATACCATTGTGTCCATTCGTTTTAAAACTGTGTGACCTTTCGCAGGGTATCAAACCGCCCGTCAATCATCTCGCGCGTGGCGGCGTGGATGCCGTGAATCGAAAAATCACCGATCGCAAACGACGCGGTGACCGTGCCGTAGACCATCGCATTGCGCAGACTGACCAGATCCACCGTCCCGGCCTGGGCCAGGAAGCCCATCAGGCCGCCGGCAAACGAGTCTCCCGCGCCGGTCGGGTCGATCACCACCGAGGTCGGATAGGCCGGCAGCAGAAAGCTGCCGCCCTCAGCATCGCACAGCATCGAGCCGTACTCACCTTTTTTGATAATAACGACCCGCGGCCCCAGTTTAAGGATATCTTCCGATGCGGTGATCAGATTGCGCTGCCCGGTAAACAGCCTGGCCTCGCCTTCGTTGATAATCAGCATATCAATCCGATCCAGCAGGTCAAGCAAATCGTCTTTGGCAGTGACAATCCAGTGGTTCATCGTGTCGGCGGCGATGAATTTG
>PXAQ01000245.1 GCA_003567095.1 Phycisphaerae bacterium | reverse complement strand
TCCCGTGCCGCCGACCGCGTGCGGGATATTGGCCGGCATAATCACCACCTGTCCGGCGGTCAGGGTCATTTCCTTGCCGGCGATGGTAATCAGCGCCTGGCCGTCGATAATCTGCACCAGCGCGTCAAACGGGGCGGTGTGCTCGCTGAGTCGCTGGCCGGCGTCAAAGGCGAACAGCGTCACCGTGCCCGGGTCTTTGTCCACCAGCGTCTTGCTGACCACCGAGTCGGCGGCATAGTCGATCAGGCCGTTTAAGTCCTGCGGTTTGGCCGTGCAGGCTTCCAGGATTCCATGTCGTTTTTTGGCTTCAGCCATTGGTTTTAACTCCTTTCGTTTTCAAAAATTCCGCCAGTGTTACATCGTGCAGAAAGCCGTTGATCTGGTCCTGCATGGTTTTCAGCTTCGGGCCGACCGGGCAGGCCCCTTTCATCGGACACTCAAAATCGCCCATCAGGCAGCGAATCACGCTGATCGGCCCCTGGACAGCTTCGATGACCTGTCCGAACGTGATCGCTTCGGGCTGCTTGGCCAGCCGAAAGCCGCCCTTGGGCCCCATCACACTATCGACCAGCCCGGCCGCGGCCAGCTTTTGCAACAGCTTGCACGCCACAGGATATGCGACATGGGTCTGGCCGGCCAGATACCGCGCCGACAATGGCTTGCCCGCCGCATGGCCCGCAGCCAACTGAGCCGCCAGCCGCAACGCATAATCCGTATTCCGTCGTATCACATCCATCTCTAATCCTTATCACTCCAGATCGTCGTTATTACAATCTTACTGCCATTCCCGCGAAAACGGGAATCTGCTACTCATACTAGTTTTGTCCTACATATCCGCCTCAAAAAAGCGACCGCAAACCCAGTCGCCTTCTTTTATAAGAACAATATAGTCCTACATAAGAAAAAAGTCAACCCTATTTTTTTATTTTTCTCAAAATTTTTCTGGCTAACACATAAATACATTCAATAAAAGGCTTTATGTTTTTTTGCAGAGTTACCAAAAAGCCTGTCCAGAAGATTCCAAAGCAGTGTTTGAGTGCACGACAAATGATTATACCCATCGCGAATACGGGCTGCCGGCTGGATATAAGGCTCGTCGGTCAGTTCATCGGCGCAGTGGGTCAGCATTTTTTCGATGCTGTCGGCGGTGTATTCGAGGTGGAATTGCAGGCCGAGGATGCGGTCGCCGTACAGAAACGCCTGATTGGCGCACGCCTGGCTGGATGCCAGAAGCGTCGCCCCCGGCGGAATCGCAAACGTATCGCCATGACAGTGAAACGCCCAAAACCGCTCCGGCAACACATCCGCCAAAGGCGACCGCCCCGCCGCTTCGGTTCGCGTGACCTCGTACCAGCCGATCTCCTTCTGTGCGTTTTGCGTCACCTTGCCGCCCAATATATCCGCCAGAAGCTGCGCCCCCAGGCACACGCCCACCAGAATCTTTCCCGCCTTAACACACTCGGCCAGAAACCGCTTTTCCGCCGCCAGCCACGGGTGTTCGGCCTGCTCGTAGATATTCATCGGCCCGCCCATCACAAACACCCCATCGACATCCCCTGCCGCCGGAAGCGCCTGCCCCGCGTACAAATGCACCGCCTCGACCGTATGGCCCCGCTCAGCCGCCCACACCCCAAGGTTGGCCGCATCCTCAAACGGTACATGCGTCAGGCTGAGAATGTGCATCATTAACTCCTTGTATCAGGTATTTCGAAGAACGGATCGAAGCAGGGTATAAGGTTCGAGTCGATACGGCAGCCGCAAAAGCTGTTCGTTTTGGGCGACATCGAGCCATTGGCCGTCGATGGCCTCCAGCGGATCGGGCAATGTCAGCGTTGAGAGCGCACCGTCCGGTCGCAGAACTTCGAGCGTTTGCCCGGCACATATCCTGTTGCGAACGCGAATCACACAGCTCTCATCTTCGGTGGACTGGACATTGGCCACAAACAGGCTGTCGCCTTCGGAGCTGCTGCTGTGCCATTGGTAGTCGTCCGGGCCAGTGGAGCCTTTGATAAAGCCGGCGCTGTAGCCGCGGTTGGGCACACGGGCCAGCAGCATCCGGGCCGTCTCGGCGGAAATCGGTTTGCCGTCCAGAATCTGGCGATACAGACTCACTACGGAGGCGATGTAGTGAATCGACTTCATCCGGCCTTCGATTTTCAGCGAGGCCGCACCCATCGCCGCCAGGGCGGGGATGTACGCAAACAGCGCAAGTTCTTTGCTGTTAAACAGATACAGCCCGCGGGCATCCTCGGCCACCGGCATATATTCGCCGGGGCGTTTTTCCTCGACGAGGGCGTATTTCCAGCGGCAGGGGTGCTTGCACTGGCCGCGATTGGCCCCGCTGGCGGCCAGGTAGTCGCTGATCGCACAGCGGCCCGAGTATGAAAAGCACACCGCCCCGTGGACAAAGACCTCGGTCTGGACCCGGCCGCGGGTGCGGTCGCAGATGTCCCTGATCTGATCAAGGGACAGTTCCCGCGCCAGGTTCACCCGCGCCGCGCCCAGTCGGGCGTATGCAAGGGCGGTCTGGGCGTTGGTGGTGTTGGCCTGCGTGCTGATGTGCAGGGCGGCGTTGAGCTTTTGCTCGCGCAAGGCCGCCAGCAGGCCAAGATCGGCGACGATGAAGGCATCGGCGCCCATCGCGTCAAGTGTCTTGGCCAGCGAGACCAACCGGTCGATCTCATCGGTAAACGGGTAGATATTCAGCGTGATATAGCCCTTTTTGCCGTGTGCGTGCAGATAGCGCAGGGCCTGATCGGCCTGGTCGAGCGTCAGATTGCCCGCAAAGCTGCGCAGCGACCCGAATTCCAGACCAAAATACACCGCATCGGCCCCGTAGGCGACGGCCCACTTGAGCTTTTCAAGTGTCCCGGCCGGGGCGAGCAGTTCAACCGTGTTCGAGGGTTTGGGTTCCATAGTTGATTTTAAGAGTCAGTTTGCGGGTTTATTGAAGCAGGATTTACGGGATAAAAAAAGGAAAATGATTGCAATTTGCTCAAAAAACCTGACACTACGGGCCTATGACAGACCAACACACAAAACCGGTGATCGTCATCGGGCTGGGCAATCCGCTGATGGCTGATGAGGGAATCGGCTCGACCTTGGTCGGGCGGCTGGA
>PXAQ01000165.1 GCA_003567095.1 Phycisphaerae bacterium | reverse complement strand
TTTGAGACATCCGACACTGAATTATACAAGCGCATTCATCCGCCGCGCCCGGGGCAAACTGATGACCGCTTTGATACGCTGCGGCAGTTGCGCCGGTTGGGCTATGAGGTCGGCAGCGGTGTGATGATCGGCATTCCCGGCCAAAGCTACCGCACGCTGGCGCGCGACATCCTGACGTTTAAGGAATTAGACCTGGATATGATCGGCGTGGGGCCCTATATCCCCAACCCCGCCACGCCGCTGGGCCGCGGCCAGCTCGTCGAACCCCTGCACCCCGACGAGCAGGTCCCCGGCGACGAGCTGATGACCTATAAAGCCGTCGCGCTGGCCCGGCTGGTATGCCCGCAGGCCAATATCCCCGGCACCACCGCCCTGGCGACGATCAATCGCGACAACGGGCGCGAGCTAAGCCTGATGCGCGGCGCCAACGTCGTCATGCCCAACGTCACGCCGGTGGCCTACCGCACCCGCTACGAAATTTACCCCGGCAAGGCGTGCCTGAACGAAACCGCCCAGGCCTGCCAGGGCTGTCTCAAAGGCCGAATCCACGCCATCGGCCGCGTCATCGGCCAGGGCCCCGGCAGCCGACCGACTCGCTGAACAGGCGCTGAGGTGTCACATGCTGCTTAAAGCCCGGCGTTCTGGACGGCCGCGACCATCCGCACCACGTCAAGCATTTCGGCCACATCGTGCACCCGGACAATCGAGGCGCCTTGGATCGCTGCCAGCGCGACGGTTGCGGCGGTTCCGAATATCCGCTCGGCGGGCGTGTCTTTGCCGGTGATGTCGCCGATGAACCGCTTGCGGCTGGCGGCAACCAGCAGGCGATAGCCCGACGCGGCAAACACATCCAAATGCTTTAACAGCAGCAGGTTGTGTTCGGTCGTCTTGCCGAAACCGATGCCGGGATCGAGAAAAATCAAGTCCCTGGCGATGCCCATCGCTTCAGCGCAGGCGGCCCGCGCCGTCAAGAACTCCAGTATTTCGCCGACAACATCCTCATACTGCGGGTGTTGCTGCATGGTCTCGGGCGTGCCCTGCATATGCATCAGCACCACCGGCACACGCCTCTCGGCCGCCAGGTGCGCCATCGCCTCATCGGCCAGCGCGGTAATGTCATTGAGCATCGACGCCCCGGCATCGAGCGCGGCGGCGGCGACGCTGGCATCGCGTGTATCGATGCTGATGGGGATATCGATTTGAGTGTGCAGTTTTTCAATCACCGGCACAGCCCGGCGGATCTGCTCATCGACCGGCACCGGCGCGGCGCCGGGGCGGCTCGATTCGGGGCCGATATCAATAATGGCCGCGCCCTGCCGGGCCATCGTCAGCCCGCGGGCGACGGCTTTGTCGGTATCGAAAAACGCGCCGCCGTCACTGAACGAATCGGGCGTGACGTTTACGATACCCATCACCACGGGCCCGCCGGAAAAATCCAGCCGACCGCCGGGCCATTCGAGATAACGAGGCGGCGCATTCATTGCTGCTCCCGCACTTGAAAGCCGATGCCCGTCAGCACCTCGGCCAATTCCTGGCAAGCGGCCTCCCGCGCCGGTTGCGGCCGCCAAGGGCCGGACAGCCGGACGGTGGTATTTTGAAACTCGCGGCGTCGGGGGTATTCCTTGCGCAGACGGTCGAAAAACGCCCCTCGCTGTTCGTCCGGCAGCGTCAGGAGCTGACGCATATTCAAATCGTCGCGCGTGATGACATACACCTCCTGCACGACGTCATTGATCACCGTTCGAAACGGGGCATTAAGCTGCTCAGCCGAAAGAACCACCTCGGGTACGTCGGACGGGGGCAGAAAATCCGCCTCGCTGTGCCTCGGCCTCAGCCCGAAATGCTCACAGGCCGCCCGATAAATCATTGCCATCCCGACCACCTTGCCGTCAAAAGAATAGCCGGCAATGTGTGGCGTGGCCAGATCGACCTTCTCCAGCAGGTCGGCATCGACCGTCGGCTCGTTTTCCCACACGTCCAGCACCGCGCCGCCGAGTGTGCCGCCGGCCAGGGCTTTTTTCAGCGCGGCCGTGTCGTGCACGCCGCCGCGCGAGGTATTGAGAAAAAACGCGCCCTGTTTAAGCGACTTGAAAAACGCCGCATCGGCCAGATGAAAGGTCTTGTCCGGCCCGTGGCGGGTCAGCGGCTTATGAAGCGTTAAAATATCGCAGTCGTGCAGCTCATCCAGCGGGCGGTATGCCGGATCGCCGGTCTGCCGTGCCAGCGGTGGGTCGTTGAGCTTGACCGTCATCCCCAGCGCGTCGCATTTTTGAGCGACGCGCGACCCGACGTTGCCCACGCCGACGACGCCGATGGATCTGCCGGCCAGATCGAAATCATACGTACGGCCCAGCGACAGCAAAGCGGCGACCACGTACTCGGCGACACTGTTGGCATTCGAGCCGGGCGCCGAGGCAAAGCCGATATCCTTGGCGGCCAGCCAGTCGGTATCCACATGCTCAATCCCGATCGTCGCGGTGGCAACAAATTTAACGCGACTGCCGGCCAGCAGCGCTTCGTTGACCTTCGTCACGCTGCGCACCAGCAGGATATCCGCATCGGCCACCTGCTCAGCGGTCAACCCGCGCCCGGACAGCGTCCTGACCTGCCCGATAGACGAAAAACACGCTTGGACAAAAGGTATATTCTGGTCGGCAAGTATCTTCATTTTCTTCTTTTAAAAAACATTCACAATCGCCGTTTGGTTCATCGACCTTCACTTCAAAGCGATGCCGCTCCTGTGCAAAAAGTATACCCCATACTCGTATTCATCGCAAACAGAGAGTTTGAGACGCCGGCATAAAATCAGCTGCCCTGGCCGACAATATACCCCCCCCTGTGCCGTAAACCCCCGCCAAGGCCCTCGGCTTTGCACTGTCGGCCTCGACGACCGGGAGACTGTACCGTACCCATCCTGGCCGTGTCCGTGGGCTGCCAAACCCGTGATACTTTACATTACTCAAACTGACCGATAAACTACAACAATTGACCTTAACCGATGATGATTAAACATCTTGTAAGACATTCAAATCGTTCTTAAAAATGCTATCCGCCAAAGGCGGATTCCACAATCTTGACTTTTGCACTTTAATTTTTGACTTCTCAAACTGACCATCGGTCAGTTTGAGT
>PXAQ01000253.1 GCA_003567095.1 Phycisphaerae bacterium | reverse complement strand
GTCATCCACGCCGGCGCCGAGCAGATTGAGCACCTCCTGGCGCACATCTTCGAGCTTCAGACCCAGGTTCATCAACACCTGGGCGGCGATCCCTTCGGTCTCGCGCAGCAAGCCCAGCAGGATATGCTCGGTCCCGACATAATTATGATTCAGCGAGCGCGCCTCCTCGATGGCAAACTCAATGACCTTCTTGGCACGCGGCGTCTGGGGCAGCTTGCCCATCGTGACCATATCCGGCCCGCTTTTGACCAGCTTTTCGATCTCCAGACGCAGCTTTTTAATGTCCACATCGAGGTTTTTCAGCACATTGGCACCCACCCCGCTGCCTTCTTTCACTAATCCCAACAAAATGTGTTCAGTACCGATATACTCGTGATTAAACCGCTGTGCCTCCTGGTTGGCCAGGGCCATCACCTTGCGTGCACGGTCCGTAAATCGTTCAAACATATCTCTATCTCCAAATGAGTTCCGCTTCTACCACAAAATAAGATTGTACCACATACCCGGCACCTGTCAAACGCACCGGCGTCCTTTGCGGCACATTACCATAAAACTCCTAAATATACTCTTATCGGAGCTTGATAGTTCATTTGCCTTTGGCTGTCGGTTCGCCGGATACCAACCAGCAGTAAATTAAACACTCTTTCTATCGACAAAAACCCCCGCTGACTTTTGAGGAACAGGCAAATACTGTAAAACTTTTAATTCAAGCATCTTCGCATCTTGAACAAGTGATGAAAAAATTTTTATTTTTCATTTTTTGGGGGTTGACATTGCGGAGACAAAACAGTATATTTGTTTCTATGAACAGAATCACACGAGACAATCGAAGGTTTTGGTGGCAGCCTGTCAGCGACGCCGACAGGTAGCGATCTCGTTTTGTCAATACTTTCAGAACCAAAAACTCTAACGCAACCTGCGGCACCTGTCGCCAGGTTGCGTTTTTTGTATAAAATGTGAAATGTTTGATGTTAAATGTCAGGAATCGACCTTCATCCGAGATAAGTTCCTAAGCGATAAAATGATGGTGATCGTATGAAAGATTATGAAAAGCGTATTTATCAGGCCAAGCCCGGGCAGATTATTCCGATGGTACGGGAAATCGACATTACCTGTCCGGTTGAGTTTTTTGCCCGGCTCAGCGACTATGGTCGCAAGAAGCATTGTTGCCTGCTGGAATCACGGGATTATCTGACCGAAGGCGACGCCGGCGAGCTGACCTTCGGCACGGCTGACCCGGCCCTTTATCTGACCGGGCGCGGCGATCAGTTCCGCATCGAGGCCCTGACGCCGACCGGCAGGCGGATGCTGGCGTATTTTGCCGCCCATCAGGAGCGCTTTTCCTTCTGCCGGACGGTTCTGTTCGACGATACATTAATTACCGGCCGGTTGAGGCCGAACGAGGGGCTGATGGATGAGCAGTCGCGGCTTAAGAGCGTCAACCAGATGGATGTACTGCGGGCGGTCGGATTCGCGTTTGAACTGGCCAGCAAGCCGTTTCGGGTCACCTGCGGGCTGGTCGGGGCACTGAGCTACGATTTTATTGATCAATTTGAAAAACTGCCGCCCAATACCAGCGATATCCTGGATAACCCCGATTATGAGCTATACTTCGCCGACAATATCTTCCTGATGGATCACCGTAAAGGCCGCGGGCATGTCATCGTCAACGCCCTGATCACCAACGGCGACCGCGATGAGATCTGCCGGCAGGCCCAGGCGTGCTTTGACAGCTACTTTGAGCGGGCCGCCACGCAGCGGCCGCAGCCGAATCCACCGACAGCTATTTCTACCGCGACTGACAGCGACACCTCGCAGACCGAATATGAGGCGATGGCACGGCAGGCCAAGCAGCATATCGTCGATGGGGATATCTTCCAGGTCGTGCTGAGCCGGACGATCACCGAGCCGTGCCCGGCCGAGCCGCTGGATGTCTATCGCCAGCTTCGCAAGCTCAACCCCTCGCCGTATATGTTTTACGTCAATTCGCCCTCCACCGTCCTGATGGGCGCCAGCCCGGAACTGAATCTGCGGGTCAGCGGCACCAACGGGCCGACGGTAGAGATTCGCCCGATTGCCGGAACCAAGCCGCGCGGCCGCGTGGATGGCAGGATCGACCCCGACACCGATATGCGCAACGAGGCCGAGCTGAAACTGGACCGCAAGGAGCTGGCCGAGCACATGATGCTGGTCGATCTGGCGCGCAACGACATCGCCCGCGTCGCCGAGCCGGGCAGCCGGATTGTCAACGAGATGCTGATTACCGAGCGCTATGAGTCGGTAATGCACCTGGTCAGCAACGTCAAGGGCAAGCTGCGCAGCGATCAGGATGCGCTCAGCGCATACCTGGCGACGATGAATATGGGTACGCTGACCGGCGCGCCGAAAATTGAGGCGATGAAGATTATTCGGCAACTGGAAAAGAACAAACGCGGCTATTACGGCGGCGCGGTGATGTACCTGACCGTTGACGGCCAGTTTGACAGTTGTATTACGATTCGCAGCCTGCAAATCCGCGATCAGACGGCCTATATTCGCGCCGGGGCGGGGATTGTGCACGACAGTGTGCCCCACACCGAATTTGAAGAGACCGACCACAAAGCCCAATCGTGCCTCAAAGCCGTGCGCGCCGCCGCGGCTTCACAACACTAACGGAGATATGACGATGACCGAGACCGAAACCAACGTCCTTTTTATCGATAATTTTGATTCGTTTACCTATAACCTGGTCGATGAGTTTGCCAAGCGCAAGTGTACAACGAAGGTGTACCGCACCGATACGCCGCTGAACGATTTGATTGCGGCCGCAGAGGCGTTTTCGCCGGATTTACTGGTGCTCTCGCCCGGGCCGGGCACGCCCTCGACGGCCGGGGTCACGCTGGAGGCCATCGACTATTTTCATGACAAGCTGTGCCTGTTCGGGGTGTGCCTGGGACATCAGGCCATTGTGCAGTATTTCGGCGGCCGCATCGGCCACGCCCCCGAAGTCGTACACGGCAAGCCCTCACGTATTACCCATGACGGCAGCGGGATTTTTGAAGGCCTGGATAATCCGCTGCAGATCGGGCGGTACCACAGCCTTTGCGCCACAGAGCTGCCGCCCTGCCTGCGGCAGACAGCGGCGTTTGAAT
>PXAQ01000193.1 GCA_003567095.1 Phycisphaerae bacterium | reverse complement strand
CCTGGCCCGGGCAGCGATCGGCATAACAGGTAAACGCCGCGCCGCTGCTGGAAATATCCACCATTTGTCCCTGGGTAAGAATGTCATCAAAATCCTCCGCAAACCAAATGGGCCAACTGTATCGCAGCCTTGCTTCCCGCCGTCGTTCCTGTACACAATCCATAGCAGCATCTCCTAAAATTCGTGTTTTCGGGGGTTTATATGTATCACAATGGATGTCTCGGCGGATAACAGCGAACACTTAACGTAAAAATAGGTAATGTGGTGGAAATAGGAAAACAGTCGGGGTGTTTATAAAAACGGTTCGGCACCGAGAAATTTGGGCCGGGGGCCAATTTTTTTTAAAAAAAAGATTGACACGGGCAGGCAATTGTGATATACATCAGAATGCTCCTTCTGCCGCCTGTGGAGATAGCCCTGGGTAGTCACACTGACTACTTTTCCTCCTTCGCTCCACAGGCGGATTTTTTTGGGCCAAACCAAAAGAAAATCAACTTTGCCTTCTTTGTCTTGTTTTTTGTGGTAGGCCCTGCCCTGCTGTTTTTTTGGAAAATCGGATTACCCCCCCACCTGGGCCATGGGCTGCGGTTTAAAACGTACCGTCCCAATCGCCGTCTTCATCTTGGTCGTCCTCATCATCCCAATATTGGGGCGGTGAGTCGCCCTTGCGCTCGAGAATACGGGGATAATCGTCCTCGTCCGGCCGGCCGTCGATCTGTTCAACGGTAACCCAATGCAGCCATTCGTCCCCAAAATCAAACAGATACAGCATTCGGTGTTTGTCGGCCAGATTCAGGTCCTCAATGGTCGTTTGTGCCGCATCCTGAGGCTGTTCTCGCCCGAAAAACATCCCCAAAACCATTTCGGCATCATCTTCTCTCGCATAGGGGTGAGCATATTCTGGGAAATCCAAATATTTGCGAACGCTCTTGCTTTTGCTGGGGGCCGGCGGAATGTGAAAGGCGTATAGATGCTCTTCTTCGCGGTCAAAGGCCTCGAAGATCGCCTCGTGCAAATCGTGCAGGGTCTGGCCGCCTCGCAGGGCAATCCGCCGCCAAATCGTCTCCGCCTCGACCAATGCCACCTTGAATACAAAGACGCCGCCGGTCATCGCCGAGCAGTTTTGGATCTCGAATGCCGGGTCGAAATCGTCATCGTCAAACAGCATGTCCTCATCATCGGCCTGATCGGCTATTTCCGAGAGGTACTTGGCCAGATCAACTATCATATCGCCTTCCGAGCTGCCTTGGGCCAGGACAGCGCAATCCTCCAAGTGCTCAATCACGTCATCCAGGTCGCTCATATCCAGATATAATTCGTAATGCTCGCCCCGCTTGACAGCCACACTGACACAGCGGGCCAGATCCTCATGCATGTTCGCGCGTAACGCTTGCAGCAGCTTCCATTGCGGCTCGGACAACTCGATACTCAGCTTTTCTTCCGGCGGCTCAGCGAAATTCATTACTATCTCCTGATTGGCGTCATAGGGCAGCAGGTCATATATCAGACGTTTCAACAATCGATTATAAACACTTTACGGCACAGAGAACATGAAAAAACATGACGCTTTCAAGTCTGCGCACCAGCGAGCACACCGGTGGTGTCAGTCGCGGGTTTTGTGAGCTTTTTTCGCTCCGTCGCAACGGCCGCTGTGCGGATGGATGCCCAGCGCGGCCAGCAGCCGCTGGATCCGTTCCATCGGCAGGCCCATCACATTGGTAAAGGACCCCTCGATGCGCTTGACAAAGGCGTCGCCGGTTTCCTGGATGCCGTAAGCACCGGCCTTGCCCTGCCAGGAGCCGCCGGCGATGTGCTCGGCGATTTGCGTCTCGGTCAGCGCATTGGGGTAGACGGTGGTGCTGTCGACCTCGACGATCTCAATAGCCTTGGCCGCCCAGACCAGCGCTACGCCGGTGATGACCCGGTGGGGCCCGCTGAACAGCCGACGCGTGATCCGCTCGGCATCGGCGGCGTCGAGGGCCTTGCCGATGATATGGCCGTCGGCATCGACGACGGTATCGGCCCCGAGCACAAGCCGGTCGGCAAAGCGGCCGGCCACATCCCGGGCCTTGGCCAAGGCAAGCTGGCCGCTGAGCAGATCCGAGTCGGTCGCGGCCGCCTCAGCGGCCGTCTCATCGACCGCCGAGGGCACCACCTCAAACCGGTAGCCGGCCTGCTGCAACAGCCGCCGCCGTCGCGGGGAGGCCGAGGCCAGGACAAATTGACACTGATTGGGCGACTGCATAGCATGAATTGTAGCCAAGACGTTACAATAGCCAAGTTAAATTCATATTTTCTGTATTTTGCTTGCCGAAAACAGGCAAAACGGGTATGAAAAGAATGATCCGTTTGGTGACTGTGGAGATTTTATGCCTGTTACTTATATGAATGTGACCAAGATTGACGAGTCCGGGTATGCGGCCGCGCTGCATGGGCTGGCGCATAACAAAAAGCAGTCTGTCGAGAAAATGGCCCACGTCGCAACGAAACTGGCCGGCCTGGACGGCGGCCATAACAAATTTCTCGAAAGCATCCTCCTCTGGCTGGATGTGCGCGGGCCGCGGTACTGGTGGCAGGAGGCCGACACGTTTCGCCTGTCCACCAAGCAGTCCGAAAGTACCATGCACACCCTGACCCGGGAACTGCTGGCCGTCAATATGGACGACCCGGCCGCGGTGGAGGCGTTTCTGGGGCAAAACTTTGAATCGGACGCCTGCTCGATCGAGACGCTTGGGGCCATCTATGAAGCCGCCGGTAAGAACGATATTATCGGGGTCAAAAAACGTCTGCCTGAGGGCTTTTTGCAGACGCGCCTGTGGTGCATGAGCTACAAGACGCTGCGCAACATCATCCTGCAGCGGCGCAGTCACCGCCTGCCGCACTGGAAGGCCTTTATCACCCAGACCCTCGAGCAGGTCGAGCACCCCGAGCTGCTGCCGGGCCTGAGAGAAAAAGCCAACCCGAAAAGCCCGCCGGGACAGGCATAAAACGCGCCGACAGAATCCGCACGAGCCCTCAACAAAAGGCAAGGGCCGCTTCGCGTTAACGAAACGGCCCTTATAATCCTGGCATTCACCTACTTTCGCCCCGAAGGACTATCATCGGCCGGTCGGGCTTAGCTTCTGAGTTCGGAAAGGGATCAGGCGTT
>PXAQ01000146.1 GCA_003567095.1 Phycisphaerae bacterium | reverse complement strand
CGCAGAATGCTGCGTCGTGAAAATAACTGGATACGCGATTTCCCTGTTGACGAACTTATCGCCGACTAAGAAAACCTCGCAATCACATCGGATTACCTGCACACCTATTACCAATATCAGGAACACAGAGTACTCCGGAAGTGGAAACGCCTGCAAGAGTACCTGAGGTCACTATACCGTTACAGGAAAGGGATGCCCGCGAATAGCGCGAATAGCAGAGTGCTCCGGATGGGGAGCGCCCCGTGGCACGGGGCACGCGGCCGCGGCACCGGGCAGTGGGAGCAAGCCGCAGCGGTTTGCGTACCTGCCCGATGTGCGGCCGCACGGCTTCGCCGCGCTCCCCACCCGGAGCAAGTCCATTATATGGCGATCCATCTCCGCCCTTACCGTCATCCAGAGTTTTTTCAAACAGCGCCCCGCACCCCATTCAAAAACCATTCGCGCTATTCGCACTGCTACCCGTCAGTTTCTTGTTTTTTGTGCAAGAATTTCATGCGGCTATACTCATAAGCTGTTCTGTATCAGCGGATGATGCCGCAAGTAAAGCAGCAGCGACCCGGCGTCCCTTTTCTGTGAGTTGGTATCGGTTTGCGCGAGGGACTTTCCGGATAAGACCGTGTGCACGGAGCAGCCGGATACGGCGACTTGTTTTCGCGCTGAACCTTTTTTGTTCCGCCGCATTCCTGCTCTTCCCATGAAGCGCCTCTCGCAGCGTCTTATTCACAAAACCGTTGATCTGGTGTTCTCCACGCGCAAGATACTGCAATGTTCGGAAGTCTTCCGGGGTCCATGGGTTGAGTGCACGGTAGCTCTTTCCGTCCTTTTTGGTTCGCTTGCAGATATCAGCAACGGTCTCCTTCAGGGTCTCGGTCACGCTGGCGGCGGCAAGATGATCCAGATAGCGCTCGTTGGAAGCTTGCGACAACCCGGCTCTGCGGTGCAAGTCACTCACCCCTTTGCGCATCTTTTGCCAGGATGCTGGACGGGACGTGTCGTCGTCGGGGCGCCGATAGACTTTGAATTCCCGAGTCTGTGTGATGGTTGTTTCCGTTCGCAGAACACTTCCAGCCTTGTTATAGAGCTTTACCGAGTTGTTGTTAACCCAGTGTTTGAGCCGAAGCCCTTCATAGCGAACGCGATGCTCGCTTCGAACTTCGTTGGGCCTCGGTGCCCGTGCACAGGCTCGTCCAAGGAAGCGCATAACAGCAGGGCTTTGCGCGGAAAGCAACCCGTAGCGTGCGAGTTTCGGGAAAAGGCTGTCCAGTTCGCTTGGAGAGCGAAACACGATATCGGTGGCCCATTCGGTTTCATCGGCTGACCAGTAGTAATCAAGAGGATGGTCGCCCAGCACGGTGTTGAACCCGGGGCAGTTGCGGTAGAGCAGACCCTCGAGAAGTTGCGGCCAGTTGCTTCGCTGTTGCTCCTCGACCAGTTCGGCGGCCCTTGCATAGTCGTCGATTTGAACAAAGCAGTTCCCTTCCTTTATATGCCCGATGTTTTCGCGAAGTAGCTGGCGTTCAAGCCAATGACGGCCGTTGATGCAGATCGTGGCGCTTAACGGCAGCCATGTCTGGATGCGGGTGTGGCCAAAGCCGAGGTGCTCGTCATTCCAGTACTGATAAATCCAAATGCACTTTCTTGGGGCCATGTGAAGTTCCAGCATTTTAGTGGCTTTATTGCCTTTGAGAAGAGGCGATGAACAGGGCTCGATTGTGCTGAACATGCAGATATTACCTGTATCAATGCCGCGATCGGCCATGATTTCGCGGGCGCGGGCCTCCTTGTCGATTGCCGCCGAAGGCAGATATACCAAGGGGATATCAAGTTGCTTCGCCTGATCGGTACACAGCAAACGCACTTGGCTCGATATCGATTCAGCCCATTTGCCAAAGTTTTTGAGAAGGATGCCCCGTGTGTTCAGGTATGAATTGATGCCCCGTGTACTGGCCAGCCACCGGATCGTTCCTCGAAAGCGAATTCTGTCCCATCCGCTGATTGCACCGCAGATCATGTCCTTGTAAAGTCTCATAAATTTTTTCATGGCATCCTTTCTTGATTGTTTTGTTAGAGACTCGATTGGGGGAGGATGCCATGTTCTCCAATCAGAAATCAAAAAATTTGGTTGCGGCTTTGCCGCGCTAGGCTATCCGCGGGCAACATTTCTGGGAATGCCCACAAATGCCATCCGGTTGTCATGTAATCAAAGAGGACTAAGAGCGGAAGTTGAGCGGATAAAGATGAACGCGTCATATCGTAGCGGCATGATCGTCGGCACATAGTTACCTGTTTCTCTGCGGGGGTCGTAGACAACGCCTTTGGCCCTGTGCCCCAACGGTCTGCGCAGGGCGGGAGGTATATCATCGCGATCGAACAGGATCATGAAGCGGTCGTGTTCGAGCCGGTTCATGATTTCCTCGACGGAATTGGCCATCGCCGGCGGCACCTTCATTTCCTGCAACGGCGACCCCCAGCGCGATCCTGCACTCACAGTGCCTTCGTAGGTGCCGAATCCGACGGCAACAACCTCTTCCAGCCCGAAATGTTCCCGGGCGAGCTGCCCGATGTTCTTCATTCCCTGCCGCGACATTGCCGTGGCGCGGGCGTCGCCTATATGCGTGTTGTGCGCCCAGACAACAACTTTTGCCTCCTCGCCGTGATATTCCAGTAGGCGGCGCACCGTCGTGTCCATGTGTTCGACTCTCTTGTTCCAGGAATTCATTTCCGGAAAAGCCATGGCGCGGTAGTGTTTTTCGGCGCTTTTAACGGCCAGAGCGTTCTGTTCGGCATTGAAAAAGGCCTTTGAGTTCTGTTCTTCAAGATGTTCACGAGCGGCATGGAGACGTGCGAGCGCGTTGCGGGTTTGATCCGCTGCATCACGGGAAGTCTGTGCGGTGTAGCGGGCATAGGACTGGGGGTCATCCTTGAATACCGTCAACAGCCTGTATTTTTCCGCAAATCTCTCAAGATCATCCGGCAAAGATTCGCGCACATAGTCCAGAACCGCATTGATAGAATCCGGCATGGCATAGATATCCATACCATAAAAACCCACCGGACGCCTCACGTTCTGATCGTTGTGAAGTTTCAGCCACTCAACAAAATCGAGGATCTCGTGATTGGACCACATCCAGGTCGGCCAGCGTTTGAAATGACCCAGGGCCTCGGTGGCAGTTGCGG
>PXAQ01000226.1 GCA_003567095.1 Phycisphaerae bacterium | reverse complement strand
CCGGTCAATGGCCTGCGCCTCGTCCCAAATCCGCTGCTTGAGCTGTGCGGTGGAGGTGTTTACGGTCTGCGAAACCGCTTTGATCCGATTCAGCGCCCAAAATAAATTGACGGCCGTCGGTCGGCTGGAGGCCAGGTCATCAGCGGTCTCAGAGACAATCTGCCGAGCGTTGTCAAGTGCGGTGTACTCGGGAGTGTCTCGCAGCGCCAGGCACACCCCGTAGGCCGCGGCAACGCCGATGGCCGGTGCGCCGCGTACCGCCAGTGTGGCGATTGCAGCAAACACCTCCTGCGGACGCTTACAGCGCAGTGTCTGGACGCGCCCGGGCAGGCATCGCTGGTCGAGGATGTCCAGCACGCCGTCGATATCGCCTACCCATTGGACCGTTTCAATCTGCCGCATCGTCGTCAATACACAATCGCCGCGTAGCCGACCGATTCATCGCTGGACTGGCCGAATCGCTCCATCATCACATCATTGCTGGTGGTGTGGGCCAGCAGCACGCCTTTGTCACGGCCCATCGCCTGGGCGGCGGCAATGGCCGTTGCCGCCGCGGCCGGCCCGCAGGCATAGCCCTTATGCAGCGCTTCACTGAAAAGCGCCTCGGCGTCCATCTTCAGCGCCACATCAATAAAGGCCTGATCGTTGACCTGGCGGGCCCACTGCAACGCCGCCGGCCCGACGCCTTCCGGGCAGAACCCGTAGCGCGGCCCGTAATGGGTCAGATCGGTCGAGGCGATGCACACGACGCGTTTGTTCTTGAGCTTGGCCAGTAAACGCCCCAGGCGGGTGCCGAAATGCGAATCAAAACCCGCCACCGGCACCGCAACGGGGACAATTTTGGCGTTGGCAAACAGATGCTGGATGAAGGGCACCTGCACCTCAATGCTGTGTTCGTCGCGATGGGCATCCCGATCGCCGCGCGCGCCAAGGTCGACCAGCTCGGCCGCCAGGGCCTCATCGATTGCGGCCAGCCCCAGCGGCGTTTCCCACGCGCCGCGATCATAGACGGCCGGTGCGCTGTTCATATAGCGATGTGCTGCCCCGAGCAGGATAAACGTATCGACATCGGGGTGGGTTTGGCGCACGGCCTCAAATGCCATCGCAGCGACTTGGCCGCTGTAAATCCACCCGGCGTGCGGCACAATCCCGGCCACAACGGGGCTGGGCAAATCGACGGACAGGGGTTCTTGGGGCATACATTGCTGGATTTCCTCGATACATTCTTGTGCTGTAGCGCCGTAAAACTGACCGGCGACGGCCGGCTTGCGAACAGTCATTTTCAGCTTTCCTTTCAGCTTTCCTTCTTGCATTTCGGCCTCCCGCAGGCTATAAGTACAACCGTTTTGAAATGTGATTGTTATTGTCAGCTCAACGTTAATTATACGCGTAAGAAAGGAAAAATACAATGCCGACTTCAGGAAAAAGCTCACCGGTGGCAATTTTGATGGGTTCAGACAGCGATTTGCCCACCATGCAAAGTTGCGTAGATCAGTTTAAAGCCTTTGGCGTGGATCCGATTGTGCGGGTTCTCTCGGCGCACCGAACGCCGCAGGCGGCGATGGAATTTGCCGCAAGTGCCGCTGATAACGGGATCAAGATCATCATTGCCGCCGCGGGGATGGCCGCTCACTTGGCCGGCGCGATGGCGGCTCACAGTCAATTGCCGATAATCGGTGTCCCGATGCAGGCCAAAGAAGGGCCCTGCGGCCTGGATGCGTTGCTCAGCACAGTGCAGATGCCGCCGGGGATGCCGGTCGCTTCCATGGCCATCGGCAAGGCCGGGGCCAAAAACGCGGCGGTGTTCGCCGTGCAGATCTTGGCGCTGTCCGATACGAATCTGGCCAAAGCCCTCAGCGACTTTCGCAAAGCCCAGACCGAGGCGGTGCTGAAAAAGGACGCGGAATTGAATAGGTAGAATTAGCGACAGACGGCGGCCGGGTTGGGCTGCGATGAAGTGTTGCGGCGGGATTTTTACCCTGAACGGTAGGATTTCCGCCGTTTTCTATTCGGCTGAAAGTGTTTTGAGGATTTCAAGATAGAGCTGGCCGGCAGCGACAACTTCACGGAAGGTAATGCTTTCGTCGCGGGTGTGAGCCTTGGCAAGCTGGCCGGGGCCGAGGATGATGGGTTTGCAGCCGGCCTCGCGCAGCAGGTTGGCGTCAGAGTGGCTCTTGAACGCCTCCGGCTGCCAGTCCAGGTCCTGCGTTTCGTACACCTGTTCGAGAATCTGGGGCAGCAGGCCGACATCTTTGAGCCGATAGCCTTTAGCGATCACCGGAAAATCCACGGAATAGTCGGTGACACTGCCGCCAGTTAAGCAATCGTCGGCCACCGCCGCCAGTTTCCGCGCAAAGCGCTCGGCGTTGGCCATCGGCGGCAGGTGCACATCGACGCTGGCCTCACAACTGCCCGGCACGGCAAACCCGGATTCGGAGCTGTGAATGTCGCGAATATTGAGTATCGCCTCGGGGTAATCGGCCTCCATCAACCCCCCCAGCCGCAGCAGCATCCGCAGCATCGACATAATGGCGTTGTACGGACGCCCGGCCAGTGAGGCGTGCCGTCGCGTGCCTGCGGCGCGCACCAGCATCTCAATATAGCCGTAGTGCGCCAAGCACGGGATCAGCTCGGTCGGCTCGGCGACGATGGCCCAGGGAAACGACCGCGCTTCGAGCAGGGCCGCCGTGCCGTCGCCGGACTCTTCCTCACCGACCACCAGGAACAGGCCCGTACGCTCCGGATTGCCGCCGCGCTCGATAAAGGCCACAAACGCCTCGATCATCGCCGCACAGCCGGCTTTCATATCCGCCGTGCCCAGTCCGAATATCCGATCGCCCTTTTGACGATATTCATAGCGTTCGATATCAAAGGCCGGCACGGTGTCGATATGGCCGATGAAGGCCACCTCCGGCCGGGTGTCGGAGAAGACCACCTCGATATTGCGCCGTCCGTCGCTGACCTCCCGCATCGTCACCGGCAGATCGTGTTCGTACAGATACCCGGCCAGAAATTCGGTGATCTCTTCCTCTTTACCGGACGGGCTGTAAATATCGACCATTTCCTGCACGAGTGCCTTGAGGCGGGTTCGATTGATTTTAGGCTGCGGCATAGGTCTCCATAAAGGTCAGGGTCAGGGTGTCAGAGGCTGGTCTTATTGGTTTTCGAGGTTCAGCGTCATAT
>PXAQ01000261.1 GCA_003567095.1 Phycisphaerae bacterium | reverse complement strand
CGAGGATTATGTGCAAGTTGCCAAGCGCCTGTCCAACGAAAACGCGATTGCGGGGCTGGAGCTGAATATCAGTTGCCCCAATGTCAAAGAAGGCGGCATCAGCTTCGGCACCGACCCGTCGCAGGTTCACGCGGTCACCAGCCAGGTCAAAAACGCCTGCGGTGATAAGCCGCTGATTGTCAAGCTCACACCGTCGGTAACGGATATTTGCCAAACCGCCCGAGCCGCTATCGAGGCCGGTGCCGACGCTTTGAGTGTGGTCAACACCTTCACCGCGATGGCCATTGACATTGAAACCCGCCGCCCCGTGCTGGCCAACCGCACCGGCGGGCTCAGCGGCCCGGCCATCAAACCCATCGCCGTCTATCTGGTCAACCGGGTCTATCAGGACGTGGCCAAACCGGCCGGCATCCCTATCCTCGGCGGCGGCGGCATCCGCAGCAGCGCCGATGCAGTCGAATTTATGATCGCCGGCGCAAGCGCCGTGACCATCGGCACCGCCACCTTCATTCAGCCCGACACCGCCTTGGACATCATCGACGGCATCCGGCTCTACTGCACCCGCAAAGGCATTCGCTCCATGCAGGAACTGACCGGAAGCCTGCGGTAAACGTCCTCGCGCCAAAGGGGGATTTGATGTCTTTACATTTTCTGAGATTGGGGTATAATTTTGAGCGCAGAATGACAATCGTTTACGATGGATGAAATGATGGCGGATTCTGATATAGTACAGCTTTTATACGATTATTTCCCGACAGCGGTCAATACCGGCCAAGGGCTGGTGTTTATCAGCGAGGACTGGAAGGTGGTCTTGCGGGAGCATCGCAACAGCTCTTTTGGACCCGGCAAGCAGTCGCCGCCCTGCATGCGCGTGAAATTCTATAAAAAAACGCTCAACGGCGCATTTGTGCAGGACCATTACCAGGATTTTCAGTTGGGCTCGCTTAATGAGCTGGCCCTGCAGATTGAACGCTATATCCAATTCGCTATCGGGCAGAATATCCGTGAAAACGTCTGATCCAGCACGGTTTACGGTTAAAGTCGTTCCCGGCAGCAGCCGAACCTGTTTTAGCGGGATGCACGACGGGCAGGTTAAAATCCGGTTAAGTGCGCCCCCGGAAAAAGGCAAGGCCAACGCGGCGCTGGTGGCGTATCTGGCCAAGGTGCTGTCGGTTAAAAAGAGTGCTGTTAGGATTGTCTCGGGCACCATCAGCCCGATAAAACAGATTGTTGTCAAAGGAGTGGACGCCGCCTATGTCAGCGCATGCTTCAACCGTCTCTGTACGACCTGACCGTCTACGTCGGGCCATCCTGTGCACCGGATTATTGATCGGAATGTTGTGGCCGATCTGCACCGTCGAGGGGGCGCTGGCCAACCGAAACCGCCGGGGCCTGCGCACCGTCAGCATCGAGGGTGTGCTGCGGCTGGCCGAAGAGGAGATCGACATCGGCACCGCGGCGCTGATTCTGTCGCGCGACTGGGGCACCACGCGCACGCTGCACTCCTATCGCCGCCGCATTGACACGATGGCCGAGACGATACAGAAAACGCTTCGCGATCAGCGCCTGCCCACCGACCACCGGGCCCTGCCGATCATCAATGACTATCTGTTCGAGCAGCAGGGATTTCGTGCGGTCGAAACCGCCGACGACCCGGAGGATTTGTTTTTGCATGTTGTGCTGGATCGCAAACGCGGTTATTGCCTGAGCCTGTCGATCCTTTATTTGGCCATTGGCGAGCGGCTGGGGCTGCCGCTGTACGGCGTGGTCGTGCCGGGGCATTTTTTCGTGCGGTATGACGATGGTCGCACCCGACTCAATATCGAAACCACCTCCAACGGCGCGATTGTTGACGACCAATATTATCGAGATAAGTTCACACCGCCGGATCGCCCGCAGTCGCTCTATATGCAAAATCTGACCCGACGCCAGACACTGGGCTGCTTTTATAATAATTTGGGCAACAGCTATAACCAGGTGGGGATGGCCGATGAGGGGTTTTCGGCCCTGCGGCGGGCCGTGGAGCTGGCCCCGCAATTGGGCGAGGCGCATACCAATCTGGGCAATATGTACCTGCGCCGCCAAATGTATCGCCAAGCCATTGCCTCGTACGAACAGGCCCTGTCGCTGCTGGAGCGGGATGCGATTACTCTCAACAACGTAGCCATCGCCCGACTCCGGCTGAGGCAATACACCAAAGCCGAGGCCGCACTGAAGGCCGCATTGCAGCTTGATCCGGAATACATCGAGGCCTATCACAACCTGGCGCTGGTCTATCAAGCACAGGACTTGATCGACACAGCCATCGCCCAGGTCCACCGCGCGATTGCCCTCCAGCCCGAACGGGCCGACCATTATCTGCTGCTGGGGCAAATCAACCAACGGGCCCATCGCCTACACGAGGCCGCGCGGCAGTTTGAAACGGCGCTGGCGTTTAATCCCGGCCTGTTTGAGGCACGTATCGCGCTGGGAGCAATACATCTTGATTTGGACCGGCCGTCGTCGGCCATCACGCAATTTCACGCCGCGCTGGACGGGGCGCCGAATTCAGTGCAGGCGTATTTTGGCTTGGCACAGGCCTATAACGCGCTCGGACAAATCGACTCGGAAATCTGGGCGTATGAAGAGGCGCTCAGGATTGACCCGCATATGAGTGCGGCGCTTCAGAATCTGGGCAACGCGATGATGACCATTGACCGGTTCGACTTGGCGGCCGCTTACTATCAACAGGCCGTCGCACTCGATCCGACCAATGCCGGGCTGTATTACAATCTCGGCGTCGCGCAGTCACGGCAGGACTTGCTTGAGGACGCAATCGAGGCATTTGTCCAAGCCGTGGAACTGGACCCGGCCGGCGGGGCCGCCTACAACGGGCTGGCCATCGCCTACTACCACCTTCACGAGTACGAGCTGTCGTATCACTATGCCCGGCACGCACAACGGCTCGGCGCTGACGTGCAGGAAATTCTGCTTCAAAAACCCCAATAAACTGGAAAAGGAGAAAACAATGAAAATCCAAAAAAAAGTGTTCAGCAGCCTTTTGGTTGGCATCGTTGCCCTTGTCACCCTGATTGTCGTGCTGTTCAGTCTCTTCGGCAATCGCGCCGTCAAAGCCGGTGTCGAAAGGGGCGCCAGCAATGCCCTGCAGGTAGGCGTCAGGCTTGACAGCGCGACCCTGTCAGT
>PXAQ01000099.1 GCA_003567095.1 Phycisphaerae bacterium | reverse complement strand
CTGCCGGATGATCCAAGTGACGATCATTGATCCCCACAAACAGCATCCCGCCGTCGAGTTTCGGCACCGTGTACTGGTTTGTGCCCAGCACGATCTCCCAGATCAAGTCCTTTTGGGAAAAGACCTCCGGCAGTCTGGAGTCTGCACGCTCGGAGGCAAAACCGGTCCCTATGCACCCTATAACGATCCACACGGCCCATGTCTTAAAAGCCATAATAACTTTCCCTAATATCCATTTTGATGTCTGCTGTTTCAGCCAATATACAGTTTAAACACTCTGATAATGGCAAAAAACACCGGGATGTCAAGAACAATATGTGCCATCCAAATACAGCCTTAGCCCAAATTTCTCACGTGGGGATGTAACCGTGGGGCCAAAATGTCCGTGAACACGTACCAAAATCCGATGCGATAAATTTGCCGAATGCAGCACCGCAGGTCAAAACCCGTCATGTCCGCTTGCGCTGCCGAAGATATTTCAGCAGCCACACCACCGCGAAGGTCACCGTCGCACTGACTGCGAAGACCACTAGAGTGCGAAGCGTTTCGGCCTCAAATTCCGGCAGCAAGAAATCAAGACCGATCAGCAGCCCCACAAACACCACAATCGGAAGCAAAAACGCCAGCAGCACCTTGCCCAGCACACTGGGCGCGTCAGTGCGTCCCAGCTTTTCATAGACCTCTTTGCAGCCATCCTTTTTCGGACACTGCGAACAATAATCGCCGTTTTTGTTTTCCATCTCTATGGTAAAAGGCTTTCTTATAGCCAAATAAAGGGAGGTTACAGCAGTGCCGAGCTTTCCGCACCGCCGAGCCGCAAGATTCGCCCCGGCTGCTCTGCCATGCCCGTGCGGGCCGACAGATACGCCGCCTCAACGACCGCAATTGTGTTCAAATCCACTCCATGTTCGGGATATAGCGGATTCTTATCTGGCTCAATAAGGTGCTTGGCCAGATTTTTCAACAGGCCCTCCAGCGACGACCGCTGGTCATTTTCATAGGCCGTGCGGCTCAGCTCATGTCCAGCATTGTCGCACAGCACAACCTCTTCCGGCGTGGCTGTCAGGTGCAGGTCTTTGCCGTGAATCCGCAAGTGGCGGCGAGCCGGCCCCAGCGTTCGGCTGGCGCAAACCTGACCCATCAGCGTATCGGAAAACTGCATCGACACCATCGCCGTATCCTCGGTCAGGCTCAACCGCTGTTGCCGGTCCGGGGCCTGGCTTTGGGTCAGTGCATAGACCCGCTGAGGCAGACCGAAACATAACACAAGCTCATCAATCAGGTTATAGCAATTTTGCATGAGCACGCCGCCGCCGGACAACTGCGGATCATACAGCCACCGCTGCGATGGTTCCAGCGGCCCGGACGGCAGGTGACAGACCGCCGAGATCAGGTAAAGCGTGTTGGATTGTTCAACGCTGTTATGTAAATATTGCATGACCTGTTCAAACGGACGGCTAAATCGTCCGTTTTGTGCCACGACGAACAATACCCCCTCGCGCTCGGCCAGATTGATAAATTCCGCCCCTTGCTCAAAATTGACCGCCCACGGCCAATGTATCAGAATATTTATTTTTTTCTGAATGGCCTGCCGGATGTACTCGGTACTTTGATGCGGCGGGGCGCCGACGATCAGCAGATCGACCTTGTTCTGGACAATCAACTGCCGATAATCGGCATAAGAGGCACACTCATACTTGCGCGCCGCCGCCTCGGCCCGTGTCGGGTCGGTATCGCCGACCGCGGCAATCCGCAGGCTCGGCTCGCCCCAGGCGATGTCCAGCAGAATCTCGGCCCTTCCCTGCAGCCCGATCGCCGCGACCGTCAGCGTGCGGTTAGCCATAAACCCATCTGTCCGTATATCAACGTACTCAAAGCCGGTTTCGATCAGGTAAAGCTGGGTTTGGTGTTGACACAGCGGCCGCTGCTGCGGCGGCGGTTGTTGATGGCGCGACCCTTGCTGCTGCGCTGGCGCGCACGAAAACCGCACTTACGAGCGCGTTTGCTCAAACTTTTTCGATGATTTTTCACGCGTAACTCCTGTTTGTTTAGTCTCGCCCGACGGGCAGAGTCGTTTCAGGTTCCGGTTATCTTCCTATGAAAGACCGGCAATTGTACACGGTATCGGCCAAAATGCAACAAAAACCCCGCATTTATACTAATCGCGATTGAGTTTTCCCGTTCCTGCGCGGCTATGTCGTGTTGCGGTATTCGTTTACGGGCTTTCGCGCGGGAATTTTTTACCCTAAAGGATATATTTTCTCGCTACTGTTCATCTAACCTTAAACCGTGTTTGTATTCAAGACTTGGGGGGGGGGTCAGTTCGCGGCTGTCGGCTCGGCGGCAGGATGTTCGATGACGCCCAAATACGGCAGGGTATTTTCCAGTATTTCGCGGACGACCGGCGCGGCGACCCGACCGCCGCTGTAGCCCATCCCCAGGCTGCGGTTGGGACGAATCAGCGAAACCAGCACCACCACCGCCGGCTCCTCGGCCGGGGCGCCGCCGACAAAGGACGACACAAAATTGCGTGTATCGTACCCGCCGCTGGGCAGGGCAATATTGGCCGTGCCCGTTTTGCCCCACACCTGGCAGTTGTCCAGTGCTGCCTGCTGGCCGGTGCCTTCATTGACCGCTTCGGTCAGGGCGTTCTGGACCATCCAATGGGCCACCTCCGGCTTGAGAATATAGCCGGCCCCGGCGGTCGGCTGGCGCAACTCGGTGATGTTGCCGTGGCGGTCCACCACCGCCCGCACAAGATGCGGGCGCACCAGGCTGCCGCCGTTGGCCAGGATGCTGTAGGCCCGCGCGACCTGAATCGAGGTCACCGACACCTCGTGACCGAAGGGAATGCGCGTCACGCTCCAGCCGCTCCAGCGGCTTAGCGGATGCAGAATCCCCGGCTCCTCGCCAGGCAGATCGATGCCGGTGCGCTGCCCGAAGCCGAACAGCCGCAGCCCGTCATACAGCGGCCGCTGGCCCATCTGCAAGCCGATCTTGGCCATCCCGACGTTGCTCGAGTTGACCAGAATATCGGTCACATCCATCATCCCGTAGCGTTTGTTGCCGAACTCGCCGATCCGGTAACGGGCGAAATACCCGTCTTCGCAGTCAAATTTTTCGTTGTAGCTGATGCTGCCGCCTTCCAGCGCGATCGCCGCGACAATCGGCTTGAAGATACTGCCCG
>PXAQ01000273.1 GCA_003567095.1 Phycisphaerae bacterium | reverse complement strand
GGGCCACGCCGCGGGAGCCGTTTGTGTTGGGTGAGGATGAGTTTTTTGTCTGCGGCGACAATACACCCAACAGCCTGGACAGCCGGTTGTGGACAAGCCAAGGCTACGGCAACCACGGCGTGAGGTATCAGGAAGGCATTGTACCGCGCGAGTATCTGATGGGCAAAGCGGTGCTGATTTACTGGTCGCAGGCATTTCGACCGCGCCCCACAATGCTGCCGGTCATCCCGAACTTCAACAACATCCGGACCATCGCCGGCGGGGCCGATCAAACGTACTGAACACCGGGACAGCCTGCTTATTGCCCTTTGATGTCCCGCGGATCGAGCCCCTCCTCGACCGCCATAATCTTCTTGACCCGGCGAAGGTGCCGTCCGCCGCTGAATTCGGTGGTCAAAAACGTCTCGACGATCTTGCACAGCATATTGGAGCCGATCAGATCGCCCGACACGCAGAGCACATTAGCGTCATTGTGCTGACGTGCCAACCGGGAAGCCAGCTCATCATAGCACAAGGCCGCGCGGATACCTTTGATTTTATTCGCGGTGATGCACATACCGATACCGGTGCCGCATACCAGGACGGCAACATCCGCCTGTTTTTCAGCCACGGCTTTGGCAGCCACATAAGCGCTGTCCGGATAATCGACCGGCTGGTCACTCGGGGTCGATAAATTAACACACATCATATCCAATTGAGAAACAATCGCGCATATTTCTTCAATCGCCTTATTGCCCCTATGGTCGTTTGCAACCGCTACTTTCATAATAACTCGTTCATCCTCTCTGGCAGGCACCGTTCAATCTGTTCCGCACACGCGCGGTAAGTATCAATATCCAACCCGACAGGGTCCGAAATCTCACCTGAAGGATCCAGCAAAAAACATCTGTCCCCGGCTTGGGGTACGGCAGCGACGACGGCCTGCACATGACCGGCTGTCATCCCGAAAATAAGATCCGCCTGTCGAATCATCGATTCGGTCAGGGTCGTGCTGCGATGGGACGCCAGCGGCGTTTGCTTCTCACGGCAGACGTCCGACGCATGACTGCTGGCAGGCATCCCGTCAAACGCCGCAACACCAGCAGATACAACAGTATAACCACGACCCTGCACCTGGTCAAGACCGCAGTTGAGTTTATTGGCAAAATATTTGCGGCACAGGGCCTCGGCCATCGGGCTGCGGCAAGTATTTCCCGTACACACAAACAGGATATTCACCATGCCGGCCTCAAGAATCTGCTGACGACTGTAAACCCCCTCCCGCAGCACCTCCAGCCCGCGCTGTCCGGTTCTGACCACCGTGCTGGGCAGCCGATACCGACTTGAACCGGGGGTATCGATCACCATCTCAATATGCCCGTCAAAGTAGTCCACAACCTCCTGCGCAGTCAGCGCAGGCCGCTGGGCGTGGGGATTGGCACTGGGCGCGACAACAGGGGCCAGCGCCTCGGTCAGCACCGCGCTGGTCACCGGATTATCCGGGCAGCGTACCCCCAATGTCCCATCGGGATACAGCAATTCGAAGGTATCGGCAGGCAGTGCATCTTTAACCTGCTGCAGCGATGTGTCATCCAATTCAAAGACGATGGTGACCGGCCCGGGCCAGGTCTTGCGCATCAATTCTCGCGCCTGCAGCGACGGCCGCGGGACATACCGCGACAAATCCTCTATCCGGCCGATGTGCAGGGTGTAGCGCTTACCCACAGCGCGAACCTTGATCCGGACCAGATGCGACAGCACAGTGTTTTCTGCCTTGGCACCGAGTCCATAGACCGTCTCGGTCGGAATGGCCACAATCGCCCCGTCCCGCAGGAGTTGCCCGGCCCGCCGAATCGCCTCACGATCCGAATCTGATTCTATGGTAACAATATCGGTTTTCATTGTAGTCATTAGACTACATCAAAAACGTGTTGGTTTCAACACCCAACATCAATCTGCGAAACCTGAGGTTTCCCTCTGGCCAACTCACCAAATAGGGTCAGGGCGGCGGTTTTGGTGATTCTGACCTTGGCGAATTTGCCGGCCAGGGTTTCCGGGCCGTTAAAGACGACAATGTAGTCGTTGGCGGTTCGGCCGATCAGTTGAGGGTTGTCCTGGTTTTCGGCCTTGTTCAGGTGCGGCTTTTTGCTGGGGCCTTCGACCAGGACGCCCAGCGTTTTGCCCAGAAAGGCCCGATTGTCCTGCTCGGCGATCTCGCTGATGACCTCCAGCAGCCGGGCATTGCGCGCCTGCTTGGTCTGGCCGGGCACATCGTCAGCCAGCTTCTTGTCGGCCTGCGTGTCGGGACGCGGGGAGTATTTGAAGACAAAGCAGTTTTTGTATCGCACGCGGCGGATCATCGCCTCGGTCGCCTCAAAATCCGCCTCCGTCTCGCCGGGAAAACCCACAATAAAATCGCCCGCCACCGCCAGATCCGGCACGGTCGCCCTGGCCTGATCGATCAGATCCACGTACCGGGCGGCGGTATAACCGCGATTCATTGCCTTTAACACTCTATCCGAGCCGCTTTGAGCCGGAATATGCAGATACGGACAGACCTTCGGCAAATCTGCCATCACCTGCAAAATCGACGTATCAAACTGTCCCGGATGGCTGGTAATAAACCGCACCCACCGCACGCCGTCAATGGCGCTGACCTGTTCCAGCAGGTCGGCTAGCGCATACGTCCTGTCGCCAGCGGTGTACCGATAGGCGTTGATCGTCTGGCCCAGCAGGGTAATCTGCTGTATGCCTTGGCCGGCCAGTTTTCTGGCCTGCTCGACAATCGCCTGCGGCGATCTTGACACCTCCGGCCCGCGCACATACGGCACAATACAGTACGTACAGAAATTGTTGCAGCCCCGCATCGCCCGAATAAACGCCTGCGACTTGATATGGTTGGCGTCCGAATCATACGCCAGTTCAAACGCATCCAGCCGCTCGCTGATATCGCGAATGGTTTCGCTGGCAGCCGGCTGCCGGATATTGTCCAGCACGTGCATCCGTTTTTGGTGATCGGCCAGCACGTTGCCGATCAACTCCGGCACCTCGTGCAACTGCCCCGGCCCGGCGACCACATCCACCGCCTCATGCGCCAGCAGCTTTTCGCCCATTCGCTGGGCCATGCATCCGATGACGGCCACCACCAGTTGCGGCCGCGTCTTCTTCAAATGCCGCAAATGACCCAGGTGCGACAGCACCCGATCCTCGG
>PXAQ01000068.1 GCA_003567095.1 Phycisphaerae bacterium | reverse complement strand
TTCAAGGCCGCCGACAAGATTGTGCTGGCCGCGGCCATGTGGAATTTCAGCATCCCGTATCGTCTCAAACAGTACATCGATATCCTTGTGCAGCCCGGCTATACGTTTACTGTCGGCGAAAACGGCTACGAAGGACTGGTTAAAGACAAACCGCTGATGGCCGTCTACGCCCGCGGCGGAGCGTACCCCGAAGGCTCGCCCGGTGCGGCCTATGATATGCAGATTCCCTACACCGAGCTGGTGTTCGGATTCATGGGCTTTACCGATATCCGCAAACTGGTAGTCGAACCCACCAAGCAGGAAGGCAAAGAAGGCGCCGAAAAAGCCCTGGCCGCCGCCGTCGCAAAAGTCGATGACCTGGCGAAAAAGTTTTAATCGCTTTGCTTTTTTCGAAGCAGGTGGAACCCTTCAAAGCTTCCCTGCCAAGAGCCGTGATTTGGCTTGATATGACAAGAGTCTGTATTTTTGGCATGACGGCAACCACTGCAACGAAAATATGGCCGATAATAAACAAAGACGGTGCGAGTTGTTTCTTGCTGCGCTGCTTATAACCGGCGGCACGATTTCCATTCTCGTTTCGGCAATGCAGTCGGAAAGTCGTGATTATCTTGCACTGGGCATAGGTCAAATAGTGTCTGGATGTTTTTTTTTTGATCAGAAACAGCACAGAAAAAAATAACACTGAGTCGGATACTTCCATTGAGAAACAAAGGGACTGGAGCTGTTGAATGTGCTTGATAAGACAACACGACTCGCAGACGACGACCCATGGCAAGTGCCGGCCCAGGAGATTGTGTGGCCGGAGTATGTCATCTCAAGATTAATTGACGGAGAACTGCTGTGTCTAACAAAACCCGCAACGTTTTTTTGAAGTTATTACCTATTTATAACTATTTGGCTATTTTGTGGTGGCTTTTTTTTGCTGCCGCAGCATACAGGGCCGATACATCGCCAGGGGAGAGGATTTTTCCAATCATGATTGCGGCGGCTATCATAGTTGGACTGAGTTTGACGCTTGTGTATTGTTTTGTTTGGCACAATTGGTTCTTGCGAGTTTTATCACATATTGCAAATGTCTGTTTTGGCATCGCAGGATTGTGCCTTTTATTTGGAGTATTGTGGGAAGAGTCCATTGTGGCATTGTGGAACGTATTCGTTATACTGTATTTCATTTTTCTTTTTATTCCGGCGTTTTTGTTTTTTGGCAGCCAATACTTTCCATCTAAGAAACAAGGGGGTTAAAGCTGTTGAATGTGCTCGAAAAGATAACACGAGCCGCAGACAACGACCAGTGGAAGTGGACCCATTCAGTCTTGCAGAGTTCACACACCCGTGTGCGTTTCTTAAGGGCCTCCAAGGCCATATTGAAAACAACAGGTATGCATGTGAAAAGTGAGGTGCTTATTGAATATTAAAAAAATTCTATTCAAGTACTTAATCTATACAGAATCGCCAAAAGAATATATTGCTTTGGGCCTAGGATGGCTATGGGTAGCTTTGTTCTATTTTTTGATGTCAGGCTTGCAAATTTCCTTCCTGAGTTTTTTTGGGTTTGGGATATTGTTTATTCTGCGAGGCATTGGCAATCTTATAAGAGTACACAAGCAGGAAAAGAGGAGAAAGAAAATGAAACAACGACGGGTGACCACTGTAAGTATGGAAAATAATCAATAGACAATTGGCAATAGTCAATCGAAACCGGCTGGCGTTTTACTTTGTCGCGGACGTCAATCGTTCGGCTGGATGACGTAGAGCGCGCCGTCGCTGTGGTCGTTCAGCACATAAATATATCCGTCCGGGCCCTGACGGACATCGCGTATGCGGCCGATGACTTTCAGCAGCAGTTCCTCTTCGTGCACCACCTCGTCCTCTTCGATGACCACGCGTCGGATACGCTCGCTGGCGAGTCCGCCGGCAAGCAGATTGCCCTTCCAGGCGTCAAACACATCGGCGTTAACAAGGGCCAGGCCGGACGGCGGGTGCGTCGGCAAAAACTCGTAGACAGGCGGCTCGATGCCCTCCATGCGCCGGGCCTGAGCGTCGGGAAAGGGCTCCTCAGTGCCGTAATCGCGTCCTCGGGTGACGATGGGCCAGCCGTAATTTTTGCCGGGCAGGTGCTTGTTTAACTCATCGCCTCCACGCGGGCCGTGTTCGGTAGACCAGATATCGCCGGTTTCGGGATCGACCACGAGCCCCTGCGCATTTCGGTGGCCATAGGTGTAGATCTCATCCAGAACGTCATCATCATCGACAAAGGGGTTGTCCTGGGGAACCGAACCGTCGTCGTTCAGGCGCAGCAGTGAGCCGG
This sequence comes from Phycisphaerae bacterium, assembly GCA_003567095.1. Next base: position 888 of record PXAQ01000068.1, on the reverse strand, counting down.
CGTGATCGGCGGTATCTTGGGCGCGCATGGGCGTCCGGCCGCGATCGCCGATAGTCATCAGCAGCGTCCCGTCATTCATCCAGGCCAGACGCGAGCCGTAATGCCGGCCGGGCGAGGAGTATCGATCCTGCTCGAAAAGTTCTTCGACATCGACAAATTCGTTGTCCTCGTTGAGGCGCCCCCGCGCCAGGGCTGTGGCGGTCTGACCGGTCATATTCGGCTTGGAATACGTCAGATAGATCCAGCCGTTTTGTGCATAATCGGGATGGATGACCACATCCAGCAACCCGCCCTGCCCGACGGCCAGAACAGTCGGCGTTCCGGTTACTCTGGTCACGTCGCCGTCTTGGTCAACAAGGTTCAGCCGTCCGGGCCGTTCGGTGACCAATTTTCGGCCGTCCGGCAGAAAGGCCACCGCCCACGGATGCTCAAATGGCCCGGCCACGTGAGCAAGCCGGATATTCTCGTATTCGGTACTGAACGTTCTCGGCGTGAAGTTGTCGTTCTGTACCGGCGACTCCGCGGCCTCGCATCCGCCGCCGACCAGCAGCACCGCCACACACAGAAATGGCACCAATCGCATTGTCTTCATAACGTTTGACCTCCGCTACAGGGTTTTCATGCCGTTTTTCTGAGGATACACTGAAATCCCGATAAACCTGGACGCAGTATATTTTTTCATGCGATGTTTGCAATCAGTAATTGGCTAAATTCCAATGAGCAAAATCCTGCCCAACTGAATACCAGCGGCTCGGGGTATTAATTGTCTGTTTGTGCGGGCAAGCGTCGTGTCAGATTTCCACCTGGGATTTGCCCTGGCAGAAAATACGCACATTGTCGGTGGATTTGGAGACAACCATGGCGACTGCATCGGTCTCGGCGGTAATC
>PXAQ01000244.1 GCA_003567095.1 Phycisphaerae bacterium | reverse complement strand
TGACGATTGTTCTGCAGAGCCTGGTGATTCTGGTCTATTGGCTGGTTGGGGTAAGTTTGAACATTGACGCGACAGTGGGGTATTACTTTGTGTTTTTCCCGGTGGTCTGGGTGGTCGGCTCGATTCCGATCAGCATCGCCGGGATAGGGATTCTGGAAGGGGGTATCGTGTTTTTGTTTGTTCGCTATACCGGCGCCACTGCTGAAGCGGCCGCGGCGTTGGCACTGTGCCAGCGGTTGACCTGGCTGGCGGCTTCGCTACCGGGGCTGGTCTTTCACCTGACCGGCTCGCATCGGCAGGGCGAAAGCGACACGGCACCGGCATGAAAAAGATTGCGGGCAGACGCGGTTTCGGATACACTCAAACGGTTGACTAATGAGCACACCGGCAAACAGATAGACAGACCAGCAATGGGCTCAAGCCCCTCTGCAAGATCGATAAACAGGCGCTATGACGGAAAAATATAACGGCGACGATTTGGCCAGTATGAGTTTGGGCGACCACCTGGAGGAGCTGCGCGAGCGCTTGGGCAAGTCGCTGATAGGGCTGCTGGTGGCGTTTCTCGGCTCACTGGTGGTGGGCCGGTGGTTTTTGGCGATTGTCCTGTCGCCGTTTGAGACGGCGATGGAGGAGGTCGGCGTCCAGATGAATCTGCAGGCCATTGAAGTGGCCGAGCCGTTTCTGGTGTATATCAAGGCCTCGCTGGTGCTGGCGGCGCTGGTCAGTTCGCCGTGGCTGTTTTATCAGGCCTGGGCGTTTGTCTCGGCGGGTCTGTATAAGCACGAACGCAAGTTCATACACACCGCCGCCCCGATCAGCGCCGTGTTGTTTGTGGCCGGAGTGCTGTTTTTTTTGTTGGGTATCGCCCCGATGGTGTTCAAGTTCCTGGCCCTGTTTAATCTGGGCGTCGAGTACGCCTATACGCCGCAAATCTCCAGGGCGGTCAATTTTATTCTCGTGCTGTCGCTGGTCTTTGGGGTGGCCTTTCAGACCCCAATCGCGATCGTGTTTGCCGAGCGGATGGGGCTGGTGACGGTACAAACGCTGTGCCGCGTGCGCAAATACGTATTTTTGTCCACCTTTGTCGTGGCCGCCGTAGCGACGCCCCCCGATATTGTCTCACAGCTTGCCCTGGCCGGGGCCCTGTATGTGCTGTATGAAAGCAGCATTATCATTTGCCGGCTATGGCGCAGAAAACGCCGCGAATCTGACTAAAGCGGCTTGAAAAATGGCTTAGCTGTCCGGCGTCGCACTTTTTTCTTCTTTAGGCTGTGTTTTCTCTTTATTGGCCTGCTGCTCGGCGGCCCGGTCGGATTCGTCGATCGCGTCGCGGACGTCGTCTTCGGTATCTTTGATGCCCTTTTTAAATTCGGTGATGCTTTTGCCCATGCCGCGCGCAATTTCGGGCAGACGGCGTCCAAAAATCAGCACCGCGATCACTAATATAATAATCAACTCGGTCGGGCCGGGCGTCCACATCGCTTGAATCGCATTCAGCATATTGATTGTATCCTTTCTAAATTATTCTTGCATACATTAGATCATTGTATGATATTCTGCGTGCAGCGTCAAACATAATAATAGATACGCTCGCAGCCGGAAAATAACGAACAAAACCGAAGAAAAACAGAATAATCATTATTAGACAATAAAACACTTGAATTGGAGACGAATAATGAAGATTTTATGTGGATGTATGGCGGCCCTGATCGCCGTTTGGACGCTCGGGGGCTGTTCGGATAATACCGAGCCAGCTCAAAATGACACCCCGGCTCAAAATGACGCCGAAGATACAGCCGACTCGCCGACGGTCGCGGCGGCGGCCGAGTCGGTCTGGATGACGGATTTTGAGGCCGCCAAGGTCAAGGCCGATGACGAGGGAAAGGATTTGCTGATGGATTTTTCGGGGTCGGACTGGTGTTACTGGTGTCAGCGGCTGGACGAGGAAGTCTTTTCCAGACAGGGATTTATCGACGAGGCCGGCAGGCATTTCGTGTTTGTCAAGATCGACTTTCCCTCGGACAAGTCCGGCCAATCTCAAGCCCTGCAGCAGCAGAACGACCGGCTGGCACGGATTTACGGTATTCAGGGGTATCCGACCATTATCCTGGCCCATCCCGACGGCACCGAGTATGCACGTACCGGATATCGCGATGGCGGCCCGGATGCGTACCTGGATCATTTGCAGCAGTTGCGGCAGGAACGGTAAATCGGTTCGGAATCGTTCAGCAGGTCAGTTTCTTGACGAACATTATCCGATGACCAATTTGACCGCGGCCGCGGCGGCCAGTATAAAAACCACAAGATTGAACGCTTTTTGCGGGATTCGGTTGAGCAGCACAATCCCGCCGACAGCGCCGGCGGCGATCGCCGGCAGCAGCAGGACGTTGGTCTGCAGCGACTGTGCGGTGATCAGGTTGTGATGGGCGTGGAAGGGGACTTTGATCCAGTTGACCGCGAAGAAAAACCACGCCGCGGTGCCGATGAACTGATGCTTGGGCATGCCCATCGCCAGCAGGTAGAGCGTCATCACCGGCCCGGCGGCATTGGCCAGCATGGTTGTGGCCCCGGCGACCGACCCCATCGTCGGCGCAAAGGCCGGATGGTGCGGCACATCGGCGTCGGGCTCTCGGCCCAGCATCGTCCGAAGCCGCAGCAGCAGCATCGCCAGCACAATCCCGCCAATCACGGGCGCCAGCCGCTGGTCGTCCAGCACGCCCAGCAGGACAAAGCCGACCGCCAGCCCGACCGTCGTCCAGGGCAGCAGCCGCAGCAGGTGCAGCCATTGGGCGTGCCGGCGGTACCAGGTCACGGCAAACAGATCGGCGAAGATCAGCATCGGCAGTACCAGCCCGACCGATTCGCGCGGCGGCACCGCCATCGCCGCCAGCGGCACAGCCAGAATGCCCGCCCCCGGCAGTCCGGTCTTGGACAGGCCGATCAGCGCCGCACAGATCGCCAGCGCGACCCATTGGGATACAGTGAGATTCAAGGTGTCCATCATTATTATCTCTTCAGAAGCATTACTCAGAGGGTGTGTTAGACGTGTCCGAGCCCGGCTCTTCGTTCAGGGCCAGTCGAAAGCCGATGCTGCAGAACCGATAGCGGGGGCGGTGCTCATAGCCGCGATAGGCCACGCGCACACGGTCGGCATCGTAATGCCATGCCCCCCCGCGAAGCACACGCTGACGGCCTGAAGCCGGGC
>PXAQ01000057.1 GCA_003567095.1 Phycisphaerae bacterium | reverse complement strand
CCCTGATTGTGCAGCTTGTCGAGCGCGATGAACATCAGCGCGCGAGACTTGCCGCTGGCGGGCGGCGACTTGATCAGCAGGTATTGCTCGCCCCTCTTCTCATACGCGCGCTCCTGCATCGGGCGCATGCCCAGCTCGTTCGACTTGGTCGAGCTGCCGTTGGCAGCGTATTTGACGGAGACGGAGGGAACACCTTTGGTCATTATAGCTCCTCCTTGCGAGCAAGACGAGATGTTACGCTATGAGTTGCCATCTCTGAGGGCAGGACCTTAGCAATCTTATATTTCTCTTGAAGATACTCCGCAATTTCTTGCTGGCTTGCGCCGGCCTTCCCATCATAAACCCACCAACCGCCTTCAACCAACGAAGAAACAGAGTTGACTTTCCCTTGCCCAACGAAAGCATCATACAAAGCTGAGGATCGACACACCTCTACTCGATTGCCACGCTCATTCAGAAAGGGAGAAATATTCGCGCCCGATGACACAATGGCAAAATCAATCTCTCTGCATCTCTCAAAAACTGACTGCTGCGCATCAATGCAGGGCTTTGATAATAGTTCCCCCCTCCCGAGGTCCGCAATAAAGTGGCGAACACCCAGAAAAGAGTCCATTACTTGTTCAAAAGCTGTGTCTTGATCCTGCTCACGCCTGATAGGGAGCCATAAAACCCACAAATTATCATGGTGTGGGTCGAAGGAAAGGAATTGGTCTAGTGCATCTTGAGCAGCCTTAAAAGGCCATCCGATCGCTCCCCAGGTAGCTTGAGAGGTCGCCGATCCTTTAGACGATAAGTCCTGCACCCAGCCCTCAGAGCTACGTCTGGTCTTAATTTCGACCAAATATGGTGGGCAAGCGCTATTAATGTGAAGGTCCGGGGTTCTGGCAAGGCCTGGGGTCTCGGGTATTTCAATAGCGCTTAATCCGATACTGCAGAAGAACGAAGCGCAATCATCTTTGTCGGTAACGTCGTTGTTCATACTGCCACCTTCGTCGTCATCTTCGTGTACATCTCGAACAGCTTTTCCAGCCGTTCGGTGTCGTTGCGGAAGCGGCGGCCGATGTAGATGCGTTCAAGCACCTCGTCGTTGCGGTCATGGGCGGCGCGGAGGTTGGCGGGCATCTTTTCGGGGTCGTAAAGGTCGGCGATGGTGGCGGGGAAATGCGCCTCGCGCGCCAGAAGGATGTCTTCGGCGCAGCGGGTCAGGTCGGCCTTGTTCTTCTCGGTGAGGGTGGGAACGGGGAAGGTATTCCAGCCGAGCGTGTTGGAATAGCGGATACGGGTTTCAAGCTGCCCGCAAACCGTGGCAATCCAGACCAGATGCAGGCGCGATGCGATGAGCGCCATGTTCCAGAGGGGGGCGTCGTAGAGGGCGAAGGCGAGGTTTGAGACGATGGTTCCGGGTTCAGCATATCCAACAGGCAATAGCTCGCGCCGCTCGGAGGAGACGCTCGGCACAACGATAACTGCCTCTTTGCCAGTCTGCCTTACCTCCCCAAACCGGTGCGGCACGTTCGCCAGCGACTTTGTAGTTGATCGATCCGAAGCAGCCCTCTGCCTCCGCACTTTGTCAAATCGGTCTCGCAACCAAGGGTTTGACGCAGCTTCATCTTTGTCGGAGTCAGTGACCCAGATGCAGCGGCGCTCCGTTCCGCGAATGAACTCCGACGACCCGATAAAGGGATGGATGAAGCGGGCGGGGACATCGTCTTTCTCGATCGCCTCGTTAGCATCCGACGCAGACAGAAGGAGGTGGCCACCTTCATTTGGCATATTGCCGAAGTTCATTTCATCCTTCTGCGCCAGCGGTTTGGTCGCAGGCTTCACGAGGATATTTGGCGCCGCGATCAGGTAGGGGTTGATATTAACAACCTCCCTAACGGTCGTTTCTCCGTCGTTCCCCTGAGAATACAAGCGCCGGGGTAAGCCAGAGCGATTCGAAATGCCAACAATGATTACTGTCACCCCTGCATTATGCGATGCAAGGTTCGCCCATTTGAACGAATGATGGGCGAAGGCAATCTCGTGACCTAATGTAAAGATCAACGACCAGAGGGTTTCAACCTGACGCCCTTGGCACACCGAGTTGGTGGACACAAAGGCAGAGACTGTCGGAGTATGTGTCCCGAAGTCCGCTGCCTTCATGAACCAGCCGGCGACATAGTCGAGCGACTTCCAGTTCTTCGTGCGCCCCTCGAAGATGCGTTGCAGATCCTCCTTCTGCTCAGTGCTCTGCCATTGGCTACCCAAATAAGGTGGGTTGCCACAGATATAGGTCTCCCCGCCTTCGTTCTCGAAATCGATCTGCGCTTGGTCCAGCGGCGACATGAACAAGTCATCGGCCTGGAACTTCACCCCCGTCCCCGTGGGCGGACAGATCGACAGCCAGTCGAGCCGCAGGGCGTTGCCCTGCGTGATCCAGTTCATGGCGTTCAGTGGCAGGAATTCGGCCAACGCCTCCTTCTGGCCGCGATAGAGCACATCGCACTGAAACTCGGCGATGATCAGCGCCAGCCGCGCGATCTCGGCCGCGAAGTCGCGCAGCTCGATCCCGCGGAAGTTGGTCAGGGGGATGTCGGTGCGGCGCTGGGGCTCGCCCCGGCGGCGATTGATCTCGGCCTCGATCTCGCGCATCTGCTTGTAGGCGATGACAAGGAAGTTGCCCGACCCGCAGGCAGGGTCGAACACCCGGATCTTGGCCATGCGCGCGCGCAGATTGGCCAGCTTGCGCGCGTTGTCGCCCGCGGCCTCCAGTTCCGCGCGCAGGTCATCCAGGAAGAGCGGGTTCAGAACCTTCAGGATGTTCGGCACGGAGGTGTAGTGCATCCCGAGGACCGAGCGTTCCTCCTCATCCGCGACGGCCTGGATCATCGAGCCGAAGATGTCGGGGTTGATCTGCGTCCAATCGAGGCTGCCGATATGGGACAGGTAGCGCTGCGCGATCTTGGAAAAGCGCGGCACATCGGTGCTGCCGGAGAAGAGACCGCCGTTTACATAGGGAAAGGCATCTGCCCAGCGGGGCAGCTTGGCCTCGGCACGCTTGGCGATGGGCGTGTTCATCGCGCGGAAAATCTCGCCGATGACTTCGTGCGTGTTCGACCCGTCGCGGTTGGCCATCTGGTCGATGGTGGCGGTGAACAGGTTGTCGCTGACGAAGATGTCGGTGTCTTCGGCGAAGAAGCAGAAGATCAGCCGCGCCATGAAATGGTTCATGTCGT
>PXAQ01000173.1 GCA_003567095.1 Phycisphaerae bacterium | reverse complement strand
TTCCCACGGTCAGCGGTCCCGAGACGCTGAACAACACACTTGATGGCCTGTGTCGCTGCTACCCCGAGGCGCAATTGCTCTACGGCGATGCCGATGGACAGCCGCTGTGGTGCCTTGATCAGGCGACGGCCAACCCGGATCGAATTGTCTGTATCGGTCCGGAAGGGGGGCTTTCACCGGCAGAAATCACCCTGTTTTCCGATCTCAATGCTCAGGCCGTCTGCATTAATCCCAACATACTACGAATAGAAACCGCTGCGGTCGCCTTCTCGGCTGTCCTGTGCGGGCCAGTATGCAATTAGCGGGCAAATCGAAGGAATTTGATGGGATTTTTTTAAAATTATCCAAAGTCTCCGCGCCCAAAATTTATTTTCAACGTATAGATAGGTGAAAATGAATTGTAATTTTATTGGGTGGGATTTGGATCATGAAAAAATGCGATGACCGAAATATGGCCGAAGAACTGGCCGGTTTGTTGATGAAACTCAGCAAAGGCAAAAATGACCTGCATACACGCAAAGAGGCCCACCGCCTGATTTCGCGGATCGGCCCGGACGATATGGCTCGCGCCGAGCGTCAATTGATCACCAACGGGGTGTCGCTGAAAAAGGTCCAGCAGCTTTCGGCGACGTTCGTGCTGATGGGCGTGCTGGACAACCACAAATCCGACCTTCGCTATCGCTTGCCGGACGGGCACATCTTGCGAAAGGTGATGGCCGAGCATGAAATGATTCGGTGTTTTCTGGCCGAGCTGGAGGATCTGAACGAACACATCCAGGCGGCCACAGACATTGGCCACCACAGTCCCGAAATGATGAGCCTGGCCCATGTGGCCGAGCACTTGAACGCGATGCAGGAACATGTGGACCGGGAAGATGATGTGCTGTTCCCGGCGTTGAAAGAACGGGGCTGGGCCAGCTTGTTCACGCGTATTCAAAGCGACCATGCATACCTGAAAATGGCCGTCAATGACCTGGTCAAGCTGACAATTGCCGGCGGGCGCATGCCGCTGGAGGTATTCAAGAAGCGCCTGGGCAACACCGTCGGGTATCTGTGTCCGATGATGCGCGAGCATCTGTTCCACGAGGACCGTGTACTGTTTCCGCTGGCGCTGGCGATGGTCGAAGAGCCGGCTGTCTGGAAGCGGCTCAAAAGCGTCTGCTGTGAGATCGGCTACTGCGGCGTGCATCTGTAAGCAGGGCACGCGTAAAAGAGTGTTTGTTGAGTACCGTAAAAAGCAATAAAACTCAAAACCCGGTCGAAAAGCCGGGTTTTTTTATTGAAACGCAACAGGGCCATAATAGAATATGTGAAAAACCGGTTGTGTAAAAAAAACGTCTTACTTTTTAAAGGACTACGATTATGCCGTTGAGCAAACACATTATCCTGGGCGTCCATATCACCGACCGCATTGGTCATGTTGATTCGGTACAGCACATCCTGACCGAGCACGGCTGCAGCATCCGCACGCGGCTGGGACTGCACGAGGCCGAGGCGGGCTTTTGCTCGCCCAATGGCCTGCTGCTGTTGGAGATGACCGACGATGACAGCGCCGCAGCCGAGCTGGCCGGCCGCCTGGAAGCCATTGAGGGCGTCGAGGTCAAGACGATGGTGTTCGATCATCCGTAGGCAGCGCATAAAAAACCGCTGCCAGTGGGGAGTTTTCGGGCAGCGGTCTTGCAGTCTGTCATGCGGTAAGCAGGTGCCTTATGGGGCCCTGTGCCCCATGCCGCTGGGTTGCGCACGTTCCTGTCGCAACCGCTTTTCCGATTCGGAAAACTCAATATCGGCGTGCTCGTGCAATTCTTCGATGTAGCCTTCCCAGAACCGGCTGCGTTTTTGCCGTGCCAAATGGTCCCGGATGACGGTCCTGGCTTGCTCAAAAGACCGTTTGACGGCGTCGATATGCTCGATTTTTTTGATAATGTGATAGCCGTACTGCGTCTCGACCAAGTCGCTGACTTGGCCGGGCTCGAGGTCAAAGGCGGCCTGTTCAAACTCCGGTACCATCTGGCCTCGTGGGAACGTATATTGGCCACCCTGATCTTTTGAGCCGGGATCGTCAGAGTACTCGCGTGCCAGTTCAGCAAAATCCTCGCCGTCTCTGGCCTTTTGCAGGACGTCTTGAGCCAACCGGCGCGCATCGGCTTTTTCCTGCTCGGTTTTGTCTTGAGTTGAGATCAGCACATGAGCAGCACGGACCTGTTCGGGCTGTTCAAAATACCGAGAATTTTCATCATAGAACGCCCGAACCGCCTGTTCATCGATGTCGTCGTCCTGCATTTCCTCATCGATCAGCGCTTGGATTTGCAGTTGCAGGCGAATTTGCTTGTTCAGGTCGTCCATTGTCATCCCATATTGGGCCACCTCGGCCTCCAGTTGTTCGGTATCGAGGTTTTGGCTCGCGGCAATTTGCGCGATTTCGGCCTGAACACGCTCATCGCTGATGGCAATCTCTTTTTCGGCCAGTTTCTCTTCGATCAGGACCTGCTGGACCATCATGTCCACCACGCCGATGCGAATCTGGTTGCGCATCCATTCGTTGATTTCCATCTCCGGGGGCATCCGTCGTGTCTGGGCTTCAATCTGCTTGCTGGTTTCGGCGGCGATTTGTGTTTCCGTGATCTGCTTATCGTTGACCGTAACCACGATCGCTTCAGGGTCGGCATTGTCCGCAGCCCCTGCCCCGGCGGTATAAACCGTTAATCCCGCCAGCAGAACCCCGGCCAATAATCCTGTCAACACTTTCATAATAACATCCTCGCATTAAATAAAATGAAGTTTATCCACAATTTCAGAGTAAGTCCATTGTCCCTTAGCCGTAGAGAATGTCAAGGGAGAATTTCGATCAAGCTGACAGTCATTGTTGTAAAGGCCATGGGCACCTACTCTATAAAAATGTATACGATTGAAATTGCGACGTTATTGCTTTTTTAGAAAAACGTCCTGTTTTGATGCGTCCGCCAAAAGTCCCTTGTGTCTTAATACGACAGTTTAGGCCTGCCCGTTGATCGTCATAGCCAAACGCATTGACCGGCCGGCTGGCACGATGCAGGGTTAGCGATCAAACAGGCCGCGGATGCCGTCGATGATGCGGTCCGGTTCTGTGAGGTCGTCCAGGTCGAGCTCTTTCAATTCATCGGGCAGTTGGTCCTGGACCCTGCGCAGCAGTTGCTGCTTGCCGGCTTCGATCATCGCCTCCTGCAACTGGGCCATAA
>PXAQ01000263.1 GCA_003567095.1 Phycisphaerae bacterium | reverse complement strand
ATACTATGGTTATGTGACGTAAGTTGATTTATTTTTCTTTATTTTAGGGAGATTGGAATATGGGTACAGATATTTTTGGGACAGCGTTTAGTAAAGTTAGAGGAGCGGCCAGAGCTGGTAGAGGGCTTATTGCAGTGACTACTGTGGACGAGTATGATGCCGAGACCGAGTACACTATTCTTGCTGCTAATATTCAGCTTCAGTATGCTCAGCAGGTTCAGCCTAAGCTGTTTGGCGGTGGGGATATGTTTGGTGTGGTTCAGGATGCTCAGGGTGTTTTGCAGATAGGCGCTGTTGTAGGTCCTGGTGTAGAGGACCTAATTGAGGCATCTAGTCTGGAGACACTTCTATCCCAGGGTGAGACTGGACAAGACGGGGATCACCTTACTTTAAGTCTAGAAGACCCATCCCTTGTCGGGGACGAGGACTTTATTCACCAAGGTGGGTCTAAGTACGAGCTTTACAACTACTTCGTACAGGACTACAACCTGTCTAGCGATCCTAATGATCCGCCTGTTATGACGCAGGTTTCTATAGTTTCGTTTAATGTAGAGAGTGTAGCTGTGTAAGGTAGTAGTTAATCGCTGAGGTGGAGGTACTATTTTTAGTGCCTTCACCTTTCAGCTAACCTCACTTAGTACAGGTCGCGGTTAACCGGCAGAGACAGGTTGGGCAGTAGTCTAGAGTTATTTCTTTTTGTATATTTTTTCGCTAGCCTTTCTCTTTTGACAACGGTTAAAACGTGACCACTTTACTTGGAGCTAATCTCAGAACTGTAGTAGGCGCCGCCAGAGTAGCACATGGATCTGTTAAGATAAATGGAATCACTTGGCTGGCTGAAGGAATCCAGGTAAGCTACTCTAGGCGTATACAGGATAAACTCCTTCCCCACCGCTACCTCCTCAGATACAAAAGTAGACCGGAAGGTACACTTCAGATTCATCGTATCTACCGCAAGGATATAGATGCCCTTGAGTCCGAGATCAACATAGACGAGTATGAGCCCGTAATTTTGGACTTCGAAACCAGCGCATCCAACTTTACCTCTACAGGCTCCGATTCCTTCATAGACACAGGGGGCTCCTGGGCTTTGCACCATCCAGAAATAGAACAGATGAATGTACTGAAGGAGGCTGTAAATGAACTGGCTGCTACCGGAGTGACCATACGCTTCATAGGACTATCTCCTAACGATGAGACTTAAGGGGGCTAAATGTTTACCTACATAGGATTTAATTGCATAGGGTATATAGTAAGCTCCAGGCCGCAGTACGGGTCCTACAGAGTAAAACTAAATGGAATCCCCAACGTAGTTGAAGCTCTCCCTTTGATGGAGCCCGGATCTTCGGTAGGAACAGGATACGGAGGTTCTACATACTCTGAAGGCGAGAGAGTTCTGGTCTACTACCCAATCTCAGGCCCCCCATACCTTATACTGGGAAGCCTACCAACTCCCGTAACAAGGGGCAATGCTGCACCTCCGTTTGCTTCTGTGGATAATGCTTTATTCCCGGGTTATTCAAGGCAGCTTACGGATATGTTCCAGTACAGGGGGGATGAGGACTCCAATTATCTTAACAATGCTCTGTCTGTTGTAAATAAGTCCAGGAAATCTAAGCAGTGGGGCAAGACCTTCCAGACAGGAACTCAATTTTTGTTAGACCTTTTTTCAGCAAGGATGGGTGCGGGGTCTAAGTCCAGAGTAGAGACCCATGCCGTGGATAACTTGGTTAGGATCATAGGCGAGAATGTGGAGGAGTTGACGGGGGGCAGCTACGAGTACAAGTATACGGACGAAGGAGAGCTTGGGGAAATTTATGCATCGGTTCCTTACGACTGGTGGGCTAAGGAGGCTGCTGTGGTTTGGAACGACTTTGGGGAGGCGGATCAGTCCAAGATAAGAATACCTTCCCACCTAAGACTAAGGGGCTTTGCGGGGGATCTCGAGACAGAGCTTATTCAGGTTCAGAAGCCTACACAGATATACACCGTGTCTGATGGGAAGATAGACTTTAGCCGTTCTATGTATATTGCTATTATTGACGAGTCACACCCAGTCTATCACGCAACCGAAGAGGGTTCCGAGGGTTACTACGCAATGAGTAATGAGGAGAATACTCCTGAGTACACAGAGGAGGGCTTATCTAAATATAATGCCGACCAAGAGGCGGTAGAGGATTTATACGGGGCACTTTTAGACCAGATGTCGATATGTGTTATGGATGTTCCCTGTCTTTACGATAGGCCGGATAATCCAGTGGGTGAAGAGATACAGCATAATGAAAAGTATACATCTTTGAAACCTACATATACAGCACCTAATGGAGATATAGTTCCTTTCCCTACTTTCGTGGACCACATACATAGAACCTATAGGTTTATACAAAACACCAACCAAGTACCTCCTGAGAGCTATACGGAAGCATTATCTACTTTTGACCTAAACCGAGAGAGTATAGATCACGTTTTTGTAGCTTTAGATGTTTCTGGCTCTCTAACTGAACATAAAGTAGGTCAGAATTTTGTGGACTTTATAGAAGGTCTACAGGATGAGGGGTACAATGTACATGTTATCTATAAATATCATGAAAGGTGGGTGTATTGGATAACGGAGTTTTTCGAGGAGGGGGATACTTTCACTGACGATATTCCAGGGTCAGGTCTGTTAACTTTCCTTCAGCACAAAAACTGGGACGGCTTCTACAGCGTCAAAAGTGCGGCAGGGATAGAGCTCTCCATTTTTGACAAAGCTACCAGGCCTAAGCCGGTTAGACTCTCCGCACACTACGTTTCAGGCAAAGATCACCCTGAAGAAGGAAGAACTTCGGCAGGGGTGTTGTGGGAGAGGTATGATGAGTATGAAGATGTGGACGAGTATGCGGACGAGTATGATGATATATCGGACTTTGTAGGTAAGGTTCTGGGATATTACTCCGACAATGTTGAAGCTAACGATAAATACTTCCTGGATAAAGAAGCTGTATCAGCCCTATCTAAGTATTCTCACAACCAGGAACTCAGGAGCTGGTATTCCTTTTATAACTTGTATGAGGAGCACGAAACCCACATACCTGTGGTAAACCTGGGCGGTAACTTCAGGACTATTGGAAACAGCGAGTATCTTAAATTCAGAGAGGGAGTCAGGCAGACAGCACTTCAGCTCAACCGATTTATAGAGGAGAGCGAATCCAGCCTACTAACCATAGCAGGGAGTCAACACT
>PXAQ01000081.1 GCA_003567095.1 Phycisphaerae bacterium | reverse complement strand
TGCTCCGCAGCACGACCGGCTCTTGACCCCGATTGCTGAGGCGGACCTCCAGACGTTCAAATGCGTCCGCTCTTTCAATGCGCAGCTGCTTGACCTCGACCGGTTGAGATGACTCCACCGAAACCTCAATCGCATCCCAGCAGATGCTTTCCATTGCAGCCTCGCACAGGGGCAGGAAAAAGATGATGATCAACAAGGCGGTATAACGAACAATTGCTTTGTGCTTATTCATCTGACATTTCCCATTTAAATGGTTAAAAAGCACGTTTTCATCTAACGATAATGATAAGTTTACAAAATTCATCCGGCCAGGTCAAGAAAAATCCAATCCCTGCCCGGTTTTTCTCAAAATCCCGTAAATGGTACTCTGGCGTTCGTAAAATCAGGTTTTTCAGCGTTCTTTAGCCTCACTGATGCAGTCAGCACCGGTTTCAAGCGTTTGATTCCTTCAAGGATTTCATAAAACAGGGACTTGGACACCAGCACCTCAGCCATTTGAAAGGTCACATAGCGAGCATGGCTGACGACCTTGGCTCCGACCTTGACCCCCAAGTGAGAAATTTGGGTTAAGAATTCAAAATTGAATCTTCCCTCAGTGTTCTCTGTGGTTAAGCTTCATCGCCCATCTGCCAGCGTTTCGATTCGCCGGATATAGGCGGCCACATCAAATTTGCGTTTCAGTCCGGTGGCGTTCATATAGCGTACTTTGCCGAAGATCGGTCGCTGGGCCCAGGCGCGGTCGTGTTTGCCAAAGCACCACGCCACGCCGGCATAGCCGTTCGGATCGCGACCATCCAGCTCGTATTTGTTGTTCAGATGCAGCGCCCACGCGAATCCCTGCTGCGGGGTCTTTGTCCACTCCAGGATTTTTTTGCCCCAGTACATACGCATATAGTTGTGCATCTTGCCGGTGATGACCATTTCCCGCTGGGCCGCGTTCCAGGCTTCGTCGTGGCTTTGCGCAGTTTCAAGCTGCTCAAGGGAGTAAAGGTACTCGCGTTTGTCTTTGGCGCAGTAGTTCAGCGTCCGCAGCGCCCACGGCGGCAGGGCCTTTTCAAAGTTGTCGTAGCCGGTGTTGTAGTACACAAAATTATGACTCAATTCCCGTCGGACGATCAGCTCTTCCAGAAACGCATCCCGGCCGTCTTTACCGGCCTCGGCATCTAGGACCGCCAGGGCGATGGTCAGCGGGGAAATCTGCCCGAAGTGCAAGTAGGGGCTAAGATGCGATTGGCAATCCAGTGTCGGATCATTGCGATCGATGTGGTACCGGTCAAGCTTGGAGTCGATAAAGTCTTTGAGCCGTTTTCGGGCCTGATTGGCTCCGCCCACATAGAACGGCGAGGCAGGAACGGCCGATCCCGGCTTAAGCGTGCTCAGCAGTCGGGGATCGTTAAGGTCAATGCGATTGGCGATCTTGATATCAATCGCTTTGTTTTTGAGGGTGACCGATTTAAGCGGCGTCAAAAAACGATCCAGATGGAGGCCTATCCGCGGACGCAGCGTGCCGGCGGAAAAGTTTTCTTTGTCTGAGGCGACCGCAACCGGCACGATCAGATTCGTCGTAACCTCCTCCAGCGGACAATCGATCGTCCTGGCAACGGTCTTGCGCCATTGCCGCTGAATACGCAAATATCCCTCATCAACCACCACCGCATCGGCGCGTTTGGCCAGCCGAATGATATTGGCATCGGGATCGCCCTTGAGAACAATAAACGGGATCTTGCGCCGGGCCAGCGCGCCCTCGGTCTGCCGCAATCCCTCGAGCATAAACGCATAATGCCGCAGGTTCGCCTCCGGGTACGCATCGGTCAGCGAAAAACACACCAGCACCGGCTTATCTCGCCGATTGGCCAACTCAATCGCCCGTTCGAGTGCGTGGTTGTCCCGGGCCCGCTGGGCGGCCTGCATCCAGTACAGCACGTAGTCGCGGTCGCGCACGGCTCTGCTGTTAAGCCGCTCAATCCGTTCCGGCTGAATCACAGAAGTGCCGTTAATGTTGTTCTTTGACCTGCTCAAGAGCCGTTTCCTTGTCGACGGTGGTCAGGATATTATAGTCATTGATCTGCCAGTCGAACCGGCAGACGCTTTTGTAATCGCACCAGGCGCAGGGGGTGGCTTTGCCCAGCCGGTAGGGCCGAGCGGCAATCGTCCCGCTGCGGATGCCGCCGGCCAGGTCGGTGATCAGCCGCCGGGCATAGGCCAGCAGCGTTTCAAAGTCTGCCGGCTGTATCGCACCGCTTATTTTATAATTGCCGTAAGGCTGCCCGTCTTTGCCAACGTAAAAATTGTAATACCGGCTCCACTGACAGGCGTCTTGGTCCAGGGCCTCCGAAAACGCGCCGTTGAAAATACCGGTCGCCTTGCAGGCAAATTTGTCCTGCTCCTTGGCGACGGCATCCGGCGTGACGGTTTTGCCCCCGGTTTCAATCGGCAGGTAAAACGCCCCGGAAACTGCATCGACCAAGGCCTGCTCCGTCAGCGACGGCACCGCCAGCAGATAAGTCAGCAACTGCACATCCAGCCCGGCCATCATCTTGGTCCAGTTTAGCGAACGCGGGCTTAACTTATAATCAAAGACCGCCGCGACCTTCTGCCCGTCCACCTCGGCGATATCCAGCCGGTCGATGTAGCCGGTCAGACGAATCGTCTTGTCCAGTTCGAACGTAAACGTCTGTTCGGCCGCGGTCTGTCGAAACGCCCCGGCCCGCTCCAGTTCGGCCAGCGCCGGAATAAATCTCCGCAGCACCTCGCAGGCTCGCTCGATGATATAACGGCGATGCATATGCCGACGGATAAAGGCGCTCATCGTCGCGTTTTCGGCGATGGCCTCTTGAATACTTTGTTCGGACAGACGCTGCAATTGCTCCGGCGGCGCTGTCGCCCACGAGACCCCGTGCTGCTGCAGCGTCCTGAACAGCCGCTCGATCACAGCGTGATAAAAGCTGCCCATATCCACCGGCTCAAACCGCAGCAGCGGACGTTTGTCCAGCTTGAGGACGTATTTCGCAAAATGCTGGTACGGACAGGCCGCAAACGTCCCCAGCCGGGAGGCGGAAAATGCCGAAATCCGCTTCAAGCGGTCACGCATTGCCTCCGAAGTCAGTTCGGCGGTATTGGTGTAGGTCAGGGCACCGAATACCTGCCTGGCCGCTTGGCGGATGGCCGGATGGGCCGAGGCCATCGCCTGATGCAGGACAAATGCCGCCGCGTCGGTTTGCGCCATCGGCGG
>PXAQ01000231.1 GCA_003567095.1 Phycisphaerae bacterium | reverse complement strand
TCACGCTTATCAGGCGTGCGCTCTAGCCAGCTGAGCTACGAGCCCGACTTTCGTGCCGAACCTGACACTGACAACCTTTCGCCCGGCCGGTCGGCTCTCAAGACTCAACTCCGATTACCGTTATATTCTCAAAGAGCAATAAAAAATGCCGCTGGTCATAAGCTTCAGCGACATCTGCTGTGAACACATTACTGTATCCCACTGCTTATGAACCGTCAAGTCAAAAACTTGGAATTTCTAAAAATTTTTGTCAAAACGCAACTGGTCCTTTTTCAAACCACGGTTACATGTCGTTTGTCACCATCCCAGAAACAGCATTCTACATCTTTCGGCCAAGGCGTCAACCCTTTTTTAATAAAAAAAGTAAAATTTTCTAAAAATCGCATAACCTCTTATTTAAAAAAGAGATACGAAAACAACAATTCGGTCCCATTGACGCGCCCACTCAGTACTACCGGCCAAAGGCCCCGCAGGTTCGCCCGGATGGGCGACTGTTATCGGCCGCCTGGCCGACGGGCACACCACCGCCGGGTTTAACACGCGCCCGATTGCCGGTCAGGTGGACTGTTGGCGTTTGGATTTGGCTGTTTTGCGGCGGCCGGGCTTGGGGGCCTGTTTGGCGGTTGATTTTGCTGCAAAACGTTTCCGCGACCGGGTCTGTCCGGACCGCTTTGGGTGCTCCGATTGCTTGCTGCGGCCCTTTTTCACGTGCGTTCCGGGGGCGGCAGGTTGTTTCCGCGGCGGCGGCGGGGCTTTTTTGTACGAAAACTCGCTGTGTCGAGCCAGTTTCAGCTTGCGATTGATGAACCGCTCAATGCGGGTCAGGGACTTTTCCTCGTCCCGGCTGACAAACGTAATCGCGTCGCCGGTGGCCGCGGCCCGTCCCGTGCGGCCGATGCGATGGACGTAATCTTCGGCCACCGGCGGCACATCGTAGTTAATCACATGCGAAATGCCGGTGACATCAATCCCGCGGGCGGCGATGTCGGTGGCGACCATCACCTGATACAGGCCGCGTTTGAAGCCGTCCAGGGCCCGCTGGCGCTGGCCTTGCGTACGGCCCGAGTGCAGGGCCACCGACGTAACGCCTGCGCGATCCAGCCGACGGCGAATGCGATCGGCCCCGTGCTTGGTGCGCGAAAAAACAAGCACACTGTACATTGAGGTCGTCTCAAGCAGATACAGCAAAAAATCCATCTTCAGGGCCTGATCGACCTTATAGGCGTATTGGGTGATGGTTTCGATCGGATTGTTGACCTTGCCGATCTGGATCAGTACCGGCGATTTCTGGATATTGGCCACCAGGGCCTTGACCTCCGGGGACATCGTGGCCGAAAACAGCAGGGTCTGGCGTTGTTTGGGGATCGCCCCGACAATCCGGCGAACGTCGTTGATAAAGCCCATATCGAACATCCGGTCGGCCTCGTCGATGACGAGCACCTCGACCCGGCTCAGATCGATGGTCTTGCGCTGCATGTGGTCCATCAGCCGTCCCGGCGTGGCGACAACGATCTCAACGCCGCGGCGCAGCACGTTAAGCTGGCCCTGCATCCCCGTGCCGCCATAGACCGCCAGCGACCGCATTTTCATAAAACGCCCGTAGTTTTGGATAGATTGCTCAATCTGTACCGCCAGCTCGCGCGTCGGCGTCAAGATCAGCGAACGCACCGGCTTGCCCTTGGGCGCGGGGTCGGCTTGCGAGAGTCGATGCAGAATCGGCAGCACAAACGCCGCTGTTTTGCCGGTGCCCGTCTGGGCGCAGCCGATGATATCGCGGCCCTGGACGGCGGACGGAATCGCCTGCGACTGGATTTCCGTCGGGGCGGTGTAGCCGGTCGCAAGAATCCCCTGCACCAGCCGGTCATCAAGACCAATGGTCGTAAATGGCATACATTTTTCCTGTCAAAAAGTAATATGGGTATGGCAAAGGATGGTCCATAAGGTCAGCGGGAAAGACTCACTTCAAAGAACATACTGCATACATTAAGGGCACAATGATAACACAAAGCCGGACAGGCCGCAAGACAATTTTTGAAAATAATCGCCGGTGTTCTACTCGAGCAGCGCCAGGCTGGCGGCCATGACGGCCATGCCGGCTACGACGCCGTAGATGGACAGGTGGTGCTCGCCGTATTCGCGGGCCGCCGGCAGTAGTTCATCGAGCGAAATAAAGACCATAATCCCCGCTACCGAGGCGAAGATGATGCCCAGCATGACCTCGCTGAAGAAGAAAAACAACAGCCCAAGCCCTACGATGGCGCCCAGCGGCTCGGCTAGACCGGACAAAAAGGAGTAAACAAATGCCTTTTTTCGACTGCCTGTGGCGTAAAAGATCGGCACCGAGACGGCGATGCCTTCGGGAATATTGTGGATCGCGATCGCCACGGCGATGGCAATGCCCAGGGCCGGATCGGTCAGGGCGGCCATGAAGGTCACCAGACCCTCGGGAAAATTATGAATCGCGATCGCCACCGCCGTCATCACGCCCATGCGATGGAGTTTGTGGTTTTTGGCCGCCTGAGCCGCGGCCTCGTCGCTCATTTCCTCGGCGGTGTGTATTTCGTGCGGATTTTCATACGAGGGCACCAGCCGGTCGATCAGGGCCATCACAGCCATCCCGCCGAAAAAGCCGCCGGCCGCGGCCCAATAGCCCCCGCCGGGGCCCAAATGCTCCTGCAGGCCTTCCAGCGCTTCGTGAAAGATCTCGGCCAGTGAAATATAGATCATCACGCCGGCCGAAAACCCCAGCGCCACCGACAAAAACCGCACATTCGTCCGCTTGGCAAAATACGCCACCACGCTGCCGATACCGGTAGCCAGCCCGGCAAACAACGTCAGCCCAAAGGCGAACAACAGCGTCTGCACCGAATAATCATTAATCATAATTCAAAATTATAGCGGCCCGCCCGGCCCCTGTCGAGAGCAAACTCGACAGGAAATCATTGCAGCCAACATCGCTTTGGTCGCCGTGCCGAGGAAAAAACCGGATCGAGAAAAAATGCGAAACTGACGCCATTTTGCCGAGCCCTTCAGAGGACAGCCGCCGACGGAGGAAATCCGTTGACATCAACAGCGTTGGCGACTATAATTGTGGGAAATAGAGCTACAATGCTTTTTATGGAGAGACGCGATGGACTTCCTTAAGACGCGAAAGACCGGTACTGTCTGGCGGTTTGAATGGCATTTTTTGTTTGCATGTCTGATTCTGCTCTCAGCGGGTTTTGCGATAATCGGT
>PXAQ01000180.1 GCA_003567095.1 Phycisphaerae bacterium | reverse complement strand
CGAACCTGGCGACGTACTGTGCGCTGGCTGAGGTCGGCTCGACGATTATGGGGCTGGCTCTGCCGCACGGCGGGCATCTGACCCACGGCTGGAAGGTCAGCTTTACCGGCAAGTTTTTCAACTCTGTCCAGTACGAGCTGGATCCCAAGACCGGCCGGCTGGATTACGACAAGATCGCTGATCTGGCCAAAAAACACAAGCCCAAAATTCTCATCTCCGGGGCCAGCGCCTACCCGCGGGCGATCGATTTTACCGCGTTTCAGGAAATCGCCAAATCCGTCGGAGCGTATCATGTGTGCGATATGGCGCACATATCCGGGCTGGTTGCCGGCAAGGTGCATATGAGCCCGGTTCCCTATGCCGATGCGGTGACCACCACGACGCACAAGACGCTTCGGGGTCCGCGCGGCGGGATGATTTTATTCAAGAAAGAGCACGAGGCGGCGATTAACAAAGCCGTCTTTCCCGGGATGCAGGGCGGCCCGCACATGCACACGATTTCAGCGCTGGCTGTTGCGCTCAGCGAGGCGGCCACACCGGAGTTTGAAGCGTATGCCAGACAAATCGTCGCCAACGCCAAGCGGCTGGCCGATGGACTGATCAAACACGGCTTTGAACTGGTTTCCGGAGGAACCGACACCCATCTAATGTTGATCGACCTGCGCAACAAAGGGCTGACGGGCAAACCGCTGGCCAAAGCATTAGATCGCGCCGGTATTGTCTGCAACTACAATTCCGTTCCCGGCGACACGGCCGGGCCGTTCAACCCGAGCGGGCTGCGGCTGGGGACGCCGGCACTGACCACGCGCGGCATGAAGGAAGAACAGATGGATCAGGTCGCCGAATGGATCAATACCGTCGCCGAGAACCTCGACAACGAATCGGCGATCACCAAGGTCGCTCAGCAGGTCGCCGAGTTGTGTGACCGGTTTCCGATTCCAGAGCTCTTTGTGCAACGCGCCGCCGATTGACATCCGCACCCGGCCGCAATAAATTAATACGACAGCGCTACTTTGTTCGTAAATCCTTATTTTACGTTGGTGGAGAATTCAGGAAAACCGCCTTTTTGATGTCTTAAAGTCGATTCCTATTCAAAACCAGCGCTGTCATATTAGAACACAAACTTAGCTTGCTTTACATAACATACTTCATTAAAACAACTTATCGGATATTGCGGCCGGCTTTATTTTGTGCTATACTAAGGGCCTGTAATCGTGGCGAGTTTTAAGATAGTTGTTCCGTCATACCAAACAGTCAGGCTTATGCGTAAATTGACCTATTATCAACATATTCAGGATGTCAGTCAGCTAACACAGACCGAGCGTGAGGCGCTGCAGGCGGTTGCCGAGCGGTATGCGTTCCGGGTCAATGATTATTATGTGTCGCTGATTGACTGGGACGATCCGAACTGCCCGATCCGTCGGCAGGTGATACCGGATCTGGATGAACTGGAAGGCTGGGGACGGCTGGACCCGTCCAACGAGCAGGCCTACACGGTGATGCCGGGTGTTGAGCATAAGTATGATTCGACGGCGCTGCTGCTGGTCAGCAGTGTTTGCGAGGGAATCTGCCGGTATTGTTTTCGCAAGCGGGTGTTCATCGATCCCAAAAAAGAGGCGCTGCAGGATGTCCCGGCAGCGATGGCGTATATCGCGGCGCATCCGGAGATTACGAATGTGCTGCTGACCGGCGGCGACCCGCTGGTGCTGTCCACGGGTAAGCTGGAGCGGATTATTGCCGAGCTGCGCAAGATTGAACATGTCCGGATTATTCGTATCGGCACGCGGATGCCGGTGTTTAATCCGTATCGAATTTTGGACGATCCGTCGCTGACCGAGATGATTTCGACATACAGCCTGCCGGATAAGCGGATTTATGTGATGACGCATTTTTGCCATCCGCGTGAGTTGACCGAGACGGCCTGTGCGGGGATTGACAGGTTGCTGCGGGCCGGCGCGATTGTGACCAATCAGTGTCCGCTGATTCGCGGGGTCAATGACGATGCGGATGTGCTGGCCGAGCTGCTGTGTCGACTTTCCGGCGCGGGCGTGGTGCCGTATTACCTGTTTCAGTGCCGACCGGCGGTGGGCAACCGCGCCTATACCGTGCCGATTGAAGAGGGGTATCGGATTTACGAGGCGGCCAAGGCCCGCGTCTCCGGACTGGCCAAACGAATTCGCTATGTGATGTCGCACGCGACGGGCAAGATTGAGATTTTGTCGCTGACCAACACGAAAATCTTTTTCAAGTATCACCGCGCCGCCGAGATGAGCGACAGCGGCAAAGTGCTCGTGTGCAACTCCAACCCTGACGCCTGCTGGCTGGACGATTATGACGAAATCATCCGCGAGTATCCAGCCAATCTGCCGTATCGAATACACGGCCCGGAATAAAGAAGGGCGAAGATTTCAGATTCGGGATCTGGCCAATTGCAGGGCCTGGAGGGTAAAGAGAACGGGATAGAGTTGCTCGGTGTACCACAGCTTGGCAAAGTACAGGCCGATGGGTGCGGGCCGAAAGTGAGTGCCGTTGTGTGTTTTTTCAATCAGCCAGTTTAATCCGGCGTCGATGGCGTCGGATTTTTCTTTTTGAGTTTCAATCAAGGCGGCAATTGCCAGGGCCGTTTGCTCAATCGACCCCCAACCGCCGTCAGGATGCTGGACGCGGCGCAGGTAATCCGCGGCGTCGGGTATCATCTTTTCCAAAATCGGAAAGCGGCTCGTGTCCATGTTCGCCAGGACGCTCAGCACGCGTGCGGTGCCGTAGACGGGATTGGCCTTATCCGGGGCTTCGGGATCGCCGAACCACAGCGGCAGCCAGGCGCCGTCGGGACGCTGATGGGCATACAGATACCTCAGCGCACGCGGGATGGCGCGGTCGATGCGGGTTTGCAGCGCTGCCGGAACGTGGTCGCGCCAGAGCCCGAAGGCCTCAAGCGCGTGGGCGGTGATGTCGGCGCAGCTTCGATCAAACTCCAGCTTTCCCCAGCCGCGGCAAAACGTCGGGATTCCGCCGTCACTGTTTTGCATGTCCAGCAGCCAGATCAGTCCCTTGCACGCGACTGCGCGCACGGTGGGGCATTGATTGTCGAGCCGATGCAGCGCGACCAGTACCCCGGCGGTATCGTCAGCATCCGGCACGGCGCCGGGCAGCGGCGTCCAGCCCCAGCCGCCGGCAGCGGCGCCGGTAAAGGGGTGAACGGTTTTGTATTGCCGTGTGATCAACGCATCGGCCAGCGCGCGGCGGT
>PXAQ01000016.1 GCA_003567095.1 Phycisphaerae bacterium | reverse complement strand
GTGGTCGAAAAGATCGCCGAAAGCCACGACGGGATGATTCTGGTGACCGGGCCGACCGGTTGCGGAAAGAGCACCACGATTGCCTCGATGATCGACCACATCAACTCCACCTCTGCAGCGCATATCGTCACGATTGAAGATCCGCTTGAATTTCTGCATGTGGACAAGAAATCGATTGTTTCCCAGCGGGAAATCGGCATCGATGTGCCCAATTTTGAAGAAGCTCTTCGCAGCATGATGCGGCAGGACCCGGACGTGGTGCTGGTCGGCGAAATCCGCGACCATCTGACCCTGTCGGCGGCCATGAAAGCGGCCGAAACCGGCCACCTGGTCTTTGGGACGCTGCACGCCAACAACTGCGCACAGACGATTCAGCGCATTTTGGATATGTTTCCCCAGGACGAGCGCGAGCTGATGCGTCAGACCTTTGCGATGACCATTCGAGCGGTCATCAGCCAGCAGCTGCTGCCGGGCATTCGCCCGGATGTGCCGCGGATTCCGTCCATCGAGATCATGATCAACACCCCGATTGTGCGAAAATTGATCCAGGAAGAACGGGAAGCGGACCTGCCGGCGGCCATTCGGGCCGGTGCCGGTGAAGGCATGCAGGACTTTACCGAAAGCCTCAGACGGCTGATCGAAGAGGAATACATCGATTTGAAAAAGGGCCTGGAATATGCCCCCAATGTAGAAGAGCTGAAGATGGCCTTGAAAGGGATTCGCTCCGGTGCAAGCGGCATCCTGTAAGGGGCCCTTGCCGGCAACAGCCTGGCGACACGCGCAACGCACGTCACAGCGTCAGGCAAAGCCATCAGCGGATCAATCGACGAAAAAAGTGTTATCGTTTTGGAGTTTAGACCATGAGTGATATGCTGGCGACAGGTTCGGAACTTGGAGGTTATATCGCGCTGTGGAAAGCGGTGCTGTTGGCCGCGGCGTTTTTTATCTGGATGCCGCTGGTCGGATGGGTCAATACCGACGCCAAGGCGGTGCGCACAAACACGCTGACCTGGACGGCCGGCGTGGCCGCAGTCGGTGCCGCAGCGTTTTGGATCTGGGTGCTGATCCCGGCGTTTCTGATCGGGATGCTGGCTTATCTGATCAGTTTTGGGGCGGTGATGATTGCCTACGTGGTGCATCGCAATGCCCTGGTCGCGGATTTTGAGCGGGTTTTGACCATCAACCAACTAAAGGGCCTGGTGGTCAATGAAACCAAGCGGCTTGAGAAGGTCAGTATGGGGCTGACATTCATCACCGGCAACAAAAACAAAGTGCCGCTGCCGGAGCCGAAAACCCGCGAGCAAGAGGGTTTTGTTATTGTCTGCGAGGTACTGGATGAAGCCCTCTGGCGCCGCGCCGACCAGGTCAGTCTTATTCCGCAAAAAAATGACTACAAGATCGTCTTTCTGATTGACGGCATTGCGACCCCGCAGCCGCAGCGCAGCAAAGAGGAAATTGACGATTTTATTTATTACATCAAGCAGCTCGCCGCCTTGGATGTCGAGGAACGACGCAAACCGCAGAAGGGGCGTTTTTATGCCATTAAAGACCAAGAGTTAAAAACCGAATGGCAAGTGCAAACATCCGGCACAACCGCCGGCGAGCACGTTCGCCTGGACAAAGTCTCCGGGACGGTCTCCCGCAAGCTGGATCAACTCGGTCTCAACGACAATCAAATCGAATCGATTCGGTCGTTGCGGGAATTGGACAGCGGCGTCATTCTTGTCACGGGGATGCCTCAAAGCGGCAAAACCACCACCCTGTATACGCTGCTGGGCAATCATGACCCGTTTTTGAACAACATCAACACGCTTGAAAAAGCGCCGCAGACCGAGCTGCCCAACATCACACAAAACGTCTTTACCATGACCGACAGCGGCACAACA
Organism: Phycisphaerae bacterium; assembly: GCA_003567095.1. Next base: position 1,369 of record PXAQ01000016.1, on the reverse strand, counting down.
ACGTATTCGCGCCGCCTGCAGACGCTGCTTCGCAGAGGGCCGGACATCGTCGGGATAGAGGAATGCGAGGATGCCCAGTCGGCCAAGCTGGCCTCTGCCGGGGCCAAAGACGGACGCATCATTTACGCCACGCTGGAGGCCAACAGTGCCAATCAGGCGATGGAAAAATGGCTCAAGCTGGTCAATGATCGCGCACTGGTGGCCGAGACCCTCGAGGCCGTCGTCAATCAGCGCCTGGTGCGTCTGCTGTGCTCCGACTGCCGACAGCCCTATACCCCCAATCAGTCGCTGTTCAAAAAATTCAATCTGCCCGCCAATGAGGTGGATGTGTTCTATCGCGCCGGTGAAATTGAATACGACAAGCACGGAAAACCGATCGTGTGCGAAAAGTGCCAGGGAACCGGCTACTACGGTCGGACCGGGATGTTTGAAACCATTCGCGTCACCGACGAGCTGCGCGAGGTCATTAAAAGCGCCGCCTCGGCCAAGGACATCTCAACCGCCTTCCGGAAAACCGGAATGCTTTACATGCAGGAGCAGGCGATTAAAAAGGTCGTCGCCGGCGAAACAGCCATTAACGAAGTGATCCGGAATTTTTCGTCAAAGTCGTAATCTCGACGGTTCAAGGAGTCATCAATGACCACGGTAATTATATTCATTGTTATTGCAGCGGCGGCGGCGCATTTTCATTTAAAGTGCTCGCTGATGAAATCCTATTGCACGCTGATCTCGGCGGTCCTGGCGACCCTGCTGGCTTTCAGTTTTCACGAGCTGGTGGCCCACTTGTTCATTTCGCGCGGCTACGGCGGCGGCTTTGCCCTGGCGGGCGGATTTTTGCTGGCGTTTGTCGTTGCGCTGGCCGCGCTTCGTTCGCTGGCGGATGTATTGATCCGCAGCGAACCGGACTTTGGCCCCCAGCCGCGCCAGGTTGCGGCGATTGTCTTGGGCCTGTTGACCGGCGTTATTATCGCCGGCAATCTGCTGGTGGTCATGGGGCTGATCCCGACCCAGCATCGGCTGATTTACAGCCGTTATCCGGCCGATCAGCCCATCAATCTGAACAACCCCGCCACACCGGTCATCAACGCCGATGGGGTTGTCACCGGGCTGTACAGTTGGATCAGTCGCGGGGCACTGGCCTCGGACCGGAGCTTTGCGGTGGTCCAGGCCGACTTCCTGGATCGTGTGCATTTAAATCGCCGCGCCGTGGCCGAGAATGTATTGCCCATCGCCTCGCCCGAGTGCCTGTCGCTGCCGGCCCGGAATAGACGTCCCGTTCGGATCTGGTCCAATTCCGACCGCGGCGAGCTGACTGTCGTGCGCGTGGGGATCGCAGCGCGGAGCATTGAGGACGGCGGGGCCCAGGACG
>PXAQ01000102.1 GCA_003567095.1 Phycisphaerae bacterium | reverse complement strand
CGGCGACGACGAAATTCCCTGGCTTACCTGGAACTTCCAGGTTCACACGAATCGGGCGGTGTACATTTCTTCTGTGGTTGGACCTCATGAGCTGGGTTCAATGGGTTTGGCAGAACACAGTCGAGCTTTGCGGTATGCGTTGCGGTGTTCTTCACCTCGGGGGACCCGCAACTGGAACCCGAGCCGGAGTCCGTCCAGGATCTCTAAGCCATCGGCGTATCGACCATGTAGCGTGTCGAACCAGTTCTTGAGAAGCTCCGTGCGCTCGTGGCTGAAGCTGTCCTGGAAACGGAGACAAATCGTGTCCTCCGTCAATTGAATATGGGCGGCCCCCTGACGGAAAAGGACAGTACGCATCGTGTGGAGTGTTTTGGTCGAGCCGTCCGGATTGCAGATCGACTCTCCAAGGTCTCGCTCAATCATTCGATACAGCAGGCGGCACACGGTGACCAGGAAGAAATGCACATCGACCTGATGAGGGTGGCATCCCGGACATTGGTCGAGGAAGTAGCTGCTAACGAGGTCTTTGATCCCGTTCTCAATCTTCCATCGATGGCCGTAATCGTCCAACAGTGCCCTAGGACTCTCAACCGGTCGGGACGATCCGAAGCAACGATAAGAACCCGTCTTGAGGTTCTTCTTGACCACACAATTCAATCGGAACTGACGGAAGCCCTGTTCCTCTTGCTCAGGCGTGTCCTCGCCCTCGGGCCAAACGAGCGGGAACGTCCCGTCCGCATAAACGTGTTCATCGTCGCAATACTTCCAGAAATCGTCGCGTTGCGCATGGCCGTTGAGGAAGGCATCCCGGGCTCGCTTGACGAACGGGTTCTGCTTGAGGCATGCCGTGAGGTGGGCGTTCATGCCATCGGGTTCCAGGATGAACTCCCACACATCTTTTCCGGTGTACTCGCTATCGATATAGACGCACTCGAACAACTCCTGGAAATCGGGCATCAAGTAATCGTTCGTGAAACGCTTGACGGTGGAGGTCCCGCGAGCAGACGATTTGCGGAATTCGGCCACGATCAGACAACCGGTTTTCAAGTCCCAGGCGATATGAGGACGGAAACCGTTGTAACAGACTTTCTTCTTGGATGAGGGGCCTTTGCCAAAGTTTCGCAACTCGGCAATGCGCACGTCCCGATCGATTTGATGAAAGTCCATGGCAATGCGTTTGCCCTCCAGCACGCCGAGTTCTTTCCCGCGTTTGACCAACCACGTCCGCAAGACACGGATTTGCTCTTCGGATACACTGGCCAATCCGTTCAAAAAGCTGTCATTGCAGGGCAAAGCAAGCAGATGCGAGAACAAGGGAAGGCTCAACTCTTGGTGTTCGCACGCTTTGCTGTAGCTGGAAATTCCGTAGAACGTACGGGCAATGGCAAGCAGGAACAGGTCGAACCAACTGTATCCCTTTTCTTCGCCGCCTCCGGCGAGGCCCATCGCCTGCAGGACCGGAAAGATGCCCAGCTCTTCCAGGTAACACCATAACGCAAACAGCCCCGGCGCATCGATGGGAGCGGGAGCGGTTCTTAGCCCGGTCAATTTAATCAGGAAGTTCTGATCGACCCAGCGGGTCGGCTTTTCTTCTGGAATTGGTTCTTCCTGCTGGCCAGCCTTCTCATCGGGTGCTTCGAGTCGTTCAAGGTTATGCACGAACTCGCAACGATAATCTTTCACGTTCCACTTGGTGAAGATTTTCATCACCGTGCTGGGGTCGGTGGGTATGCCTTTGGACTTGAGCCGATCGCTGAAGAAGGAGCCGGGACGTTGCGGTCGTCGAAGTTTGTCCACGACCAGTTGGGCCTCATTGGCCAAACCGACCTTGGAATGTCGAAACGTCTCCCGCGCTCGGTCAACAAGCCCTAACAACCCATACCGTTGAAATGCCTTCCAATAGAAGAAGAACAGGCTCCTCTTCAAGCCGGATTCCGCGATGGCTTGCTCGCGACCGCCTTTCGGGGCGGTGACATACGCATGCATCGCCAAATAACGCGCCTGCACGCTGCGCTGCTCTTGTTTGGAACCCGCGTCGATTAACTGCTGCAATCGGTGAGCACGTCGATTGAGTTCGGTGAAGTTGAATGTCTCGGCCAGAGCCTTCGTGGCACGAGAGGTGCCGTAGGATCCGTAGATCGCCAGAACCTGCTCTTGTCGGAGTTCGCAATTCAGTCCATTGAGAATCGTCGCGCAGGTCGTTGCGGGCAGGGAAGGAAATCCTTCTTTCAACGCCACCACTTTGCGTTCCAGTTCCGCGTCGATCGTGCCATCGACCACCGCGGCGAAGTAAGCTTTCGCCGCTCCCACCACACCTGTCTTGGCATACCCCTGCATGATCAGGTCGGCATCCTTGCGTTGGTAGGGAGGGCACACGGCGAAGGAGAGGGTTCCTTTACGCTCGGGATCCCCAACCTGTTCGACTTGGGCGAGGATGGGATCGTACACGTAGGCAGGCCGCTCCGCTTGGAGCGATGACTGCAGCATACGTGTGATGTATCGCCGAAACTGATCCGTCAGGACGGCCATCGAAGCCTCCAAGATAGACAACGGTAAAATCCTGACGCATTATAGCCCGTCGCCCATTTGTGGTCAATGCCAATTTCAGGCGTTATTCGAAAAAACGCCGATTTTCGGCTGAAACGCCTGATCTAATCGCTGACCACTCTTGGCGGTGACGAGCTACAAGGCCGCGGATGCCAAGCTAGAATTGTGCGGAATTACTGCAAAAAAGCGGCCAACGGGCTTCGGACTCGGGGTCATACCCCCCCCATTGCTACGGAAAACGCGGGAGGTCGATATGTCTGCAGTAGGCAGTAGGCAGTAGGCAGTCACGGGATTCATGCGTCGTTTTCATGATCGAAAACCCTCTTTCCCAATCTTCTTGCCACGAAATATTCTTGCCAATTCCGACCGCGGAGGAGGGCAAGAATATCTTTTGGCAAGAACATTTTTGGGTACGCCTGGCATGGTATACAACGTATGGGGTGTAAGTCCCCTGTACGAGAACGAACTTCTTCAGAAAGGCAGTATACCAACTGTGATCTCGGGAAGCCAATCATCACGAAGCCGTTTTCGTTCAGCCGGTTTGGTAAATCAAGAGCAACCATGAAGAACAAGGAGGAGCTACCGATGAACTCGGATCGAGGCGCCGTGCAGCAGACGTTCGACTTCCTCAGCGAAGGCGGGCCGACGCGGCTGGCGGAATGACTCCGACCGGAGTCGACCGATCCGGCGCGCAGCGATCAGCCAGCCTTGAGCGCG
>PXAQ01000074.1 GCA_003567095.1 Phycisphaerae bacterium | reverse complement strand
TTGGTCTTTCTAAGATTGTGACAGACTTATATGATAAAGCCAGATCACAGAAGGAAGATGCTGAGTTGGTCAGTATTATTAGGAAGATTGCTGATGGGGTGGAGGAGTGGATTGAGAATGGCTTAGGTGAAGGTAAACAGCAGTGGATAGAAAGAGCCTTAAAACGCATGCAAAGAGATAATAATGTTGCGGGACTGGCCGTTGATGAAATCAATTATGCACGAGTAAAAATCAGTGAGCAATATGCACAAGTTGATCAACATTTTAATGAGCAAGTTGATCAACTCTGGCAAGAAGTATCTAATGTGTTGATTCGAGAAATGGGGAGACTTCTAGACGGGCAGTCAGGAAAGCTTGCTCTTGAAGCATTTCATAATTGTTTGGAAAATGCAGAGGAACCTTGCGATGTGCTTAGGCAAGCTGTGCAAGATTTGTTGTCCCTCAAAATAGGCTATCGAAGTCACTTCCATCCTCTTGTTAGGGAGAGAATTGACTTCCTTAACTATGAAGTGAAGGATCCTAGAAATGGTGCTGTTCTTTCTACAGTAAATGCCGAGGTGTCTAAACAGGGCGCAGAGATAGCTCTTAACCAGATTTCAAACCTTGCCAACAAAGCTTCCTTTGAGATTCAGCAGTCTCTTATTAAGGAAGCGAATCTGGCAATGAAAGTATTTCATGCAGCGGCGGAACAATTATTAGATAGTCTCATTCGCTCCAAAGAGTCTAAATGGGAGTTTGGCCGATTAGGGCGATCCTATCGTGATGAAATATGGCCCGAGGAATTTCAAGCAATTGATACTAACAATGCCAAGATCGCAGGCGTAACTCGTGTCATCCAAAATCTACAGAAACTCATCGCTCAAGCATAGGTAGTACTTTCCAATGACTGACCAAAGCACATTTGACTACAAGATTGCAATGATAGGTCAATCCCGTATTGGCAAAACATCATTGATTACTGCAATTCTTCAAGAGTCGCAGTCACTTTTAGCTGGAACCAATGTATTGATTGAGGCAGGTGACGAAAAAACCCAGAAGCGTATAAATCGGTACAAAGAGCAACTTAAGGCTTCTTTAATGGTTGGAGAATTCAACCCTAGCAGTGTTGACGGTCAAGCCGAAATCGTTAACTATTTTCTCGATATGAGAGTAATTAGAAAGCAGAAGTTAAAACAATCATTGCCTGGTAAGACGAAAGTCCGACTAGGAATTCTAGATTATCCAGGTGGATGGATGGATTTGGAGGAGTTTCCAGAGCGAAGAGAAGCATGGGAAACATGCAAAGAATGGATGCATGAGAGTGCAATTTTAATCATTCCTATTGATGCGTCTATGCTTATGGAAAGTTTAACTAGAGATGACTTCCTGCAAGCTTTGCGAGGTTTAGCTATAGAAGACGTAGCGGTCATAGCACAAACATGGGCTAAGGACAGACGTGAAAGACAAGATCCTGGGTTGCTAATACTTGCTCCTGTTAAATGTGAAAACTACTTCAATGACAATGGAGGTTTACAGGATCGAGCAGAAGATTTATTTAATGTAGTGGCACAAAAGTTTTACAAGGATGTGATTAAAAATGTCCGTCAGGAAGCCAATGATCCTAATCTTATTAAAGTTGAATATTATCCAGTTGATACTATTGGATCGGTGGAACTAAAAAAAGCTCGATGGATAGATAACGAGTATAGACCTGGCAAGAAATACCTTGATGCACAGTACATTGTCAGAAGTCATACCAATGGTGAGTTTAGACCGTATGGTGCGGATGCTGTGCTGCAATCAATTTGCAAGCATATTATCGGGCAAGAGCAGGAGAAAAAACGTGGCATAGTCGCTAATTTTCTACGCTGGGCTACTGGAGAAAATAAAGAGATCCGTGAAGCCCTTGAAAAAATAAGCAAGGCTTCGGTCAAAAGCAATCGCAAGAAAGTCGTTGATTAGTTAAAATTATGAGCACGGAATTTTACCTTCAGACCAGAGGAAAGGCTATAGACTATCGCTTCCTCTACGAGTCGCCATCTAGTGACTGGTGGCGTTTCTATGCAGAATATACATTATTCGAAGATAAAACGATTATTCTTGAGCGATTGAGTAGTGGAGAAGGTAGGTTGTATTTAAGTGGGATCTCTTCTCCTGAACGCCGTGATCGAGTGGAGACAGTAATTAGATACACGCTTGTAGCTAAGTTCAAGAAAGGAGAGGGCAGTGAGATCTTTCCGCTAGTCATTCAGTTCCTCAATGACTGCTATAAAAATAGCCATGTTTTAGGGAGAAACCTAGATAATCACTTCCCAGAACAAGATATAGAAAAGGCGCTGAGATATACGGAAAGAAACGATATAGAACGCCAAGAGAAAATAAGTATAGAAATAGACAGGTTGGCTAAGAAAATCTCTAACTCTGATCCATATAATCAATACGTAGATGGTATCTGTGGGGGCGGGCTAGAATTTGAAAATAGTCGTGAAAAGTGGCTATCCTTAGCAAAGCAAATCTTAGATGGTGAACTTGGAGTCGCCGCTTTGCTAAATGCAACCTCAAAAAGGTCTCTCCCATTCTTAAAGGAAAAGCTTATTAGAAGAGGGGTTGATAATGCTTTCATCTTGCTGTCTGATAATGGTTCAGAACCTGAACTCATTAAAAATCCTAGGAAAGACGATAAGGAGATTATTCAAGGGTTAAGGGTTGATATAGAAAAGCGTATTTCCGAAAGTCTCAGAAATATCTTTCCACTTTTTGCAACTAGATTTTATTTGGGAGCGGGCGTTTTATTCTCAGCCTTTATATTTCTAATTTTCATACTAGTTCGATAATTAGATTAATTAGTAAGGAAGCTTTTTGAAATGAAAATCTTCAATCAACTAGGCAAAGTAGCCCAAAACTCTGGCAAGCTTCTACAGAAACAGGTGGAAGACTACGTTGTTGTTAATCCACCTGCTCAACAACTCATCCTCAAACCAAAGACGGTTCTACTGTTGTGTCAAAAGGCCATCCACCAGGTAGAGCAACTAACCTCCCTAGAGCCTGACTCCCAGGAAGGGTTAATCGCCACCATTGAGCAAAAGCAAATTAAAGCCAAAATCAATAAATAAATCCCCTGTCACATCTGGTCTGCCACCTATGGGGGTTCTAGCCCTTTCTTGTGCGATTACGTTACAGGAAATGAGTACTGCGAATAAAATCAATGTAAGTCTTTTCATGAAAGAATGGAGTGTATATTTTTCAACGGGCTAAATTATGAAATCTTAAGAGATTACCTGATGTTTTTCGTCTTAATAATTCTTAA
>PXAQ01000218.1 GCA_003567095.1 Phycisphaerae bacterium | reverse complement strand
GTCGGTCTGTGATGTATGGGTCGAGGACTGCGCGATCGCCTCCATTCTGGCCCAACTGACCGCCCAGTCGCTGGGGCTGGCAAGCTGCTGGATACAAATCCGCAAGCGCCGCCGCGCCGACGGGACGCCGAGCGAAGATTATGTCCGCACCGTGCTGGGCCTGCCGGAGACCCTGAGCGTCGCATCCATCATCGCCGTCGGCTACTCCGCCGAGCAGCGCCGCCCAAAACCGCGCAGCGAACTCAAAGACGACCGCATTCATCACTACCAAAGGGACTGAGCAATCGCCTATGAGCGGCATCTTTTATCAACTCGGCAAAAAAGCAGGCCCCAAGCTGCGCAAGGCCAAGTGGGCCTGGACGGCGGCGACCGCCACAAAAGACGAGGCCATTGCCGCCGAGCGGGCTGCCGGGGCCGATCTGGCACAGGTCGTCCGCCAACAGCGCCGGCACTGCGCCGAGCCGGACATCGTCGAGCTGGTGGACGTCACCGGCGCAGCGCTAATCGAGCGGGTCAAAGACAAACGCCGCACGTTTGACTTCATCTGCCTGGCCGGCGAGAGCCCCGAGGCGTTCTGCCTGCCCGGCGGGTTTGTGTTTGTCAGCCGCCCGATGATAGACCTGTGCGACCGCAGCGCCGACCGCCTGGCCTTTGTGCTGAGCCACGAAATCGCCCACATTCTCGAAGGCCACGCTATGCAGCGGATGATCGGCAGTACCGTGCTTCGCGCCGCCGGTCGCCTCGGCGCGGTCAAATACGCTGCCGCCGGCGGTGTGCTGCGTTCCCTGGGCATCGACTTTCTCAACAAGGCCTACTCCCGCGAGCAGGAACGGGCTGCCGATGAGATGGGCCTGCGCCTGGCGATGGCCGCCGGATTCAGCGGACAGGCGGCCATTGAGGTTTTTGAAAAACTGGCCGCCCTGGAAAAACCCAACCTCACCGGCCCGTATTTTTCCACCCATCCCGAAGCCAAACAGCGCATCGCACACCTGCGCCACCTCATCGCCCAGCGCCAGCAGCGCCTGAAAAAATAACCCTTGCCGCACCCCTCATAACATCACAAGTAGGGCCTGCTGAATAAGTTGGTGCTTTTTAGTGTGACCTGCCAGTGAACGTGCCCTGTTGTTTGGGTGTCTGACATGATCAGCGAGACCCGAAAAAGGCCAGGCAGCCTGTCCTGTGTCAGAACAGCCCCTGGACTTTGCCGGTTTTGACGTCCACGTCGATGCGGCGGTAGGCCGGATCCGAGCCGGTGCCGGGCATGAGCTTGATATCGCCGGCAATCGGTACGACGTACCCGGCGCCCTCATAGACCAGTATATCGCGGATGGGCAGCTCCCAGCCCACCGGGCGGCCCTTGAGCGCCGGATCGTGCGACAGGCTCAGATGCGTCTTGACCATACACGTGCCCAGCTGGCGAAGGGCCGGGTCGGCGTCGATGCGGCCAATCTTTTCGAGCGCCTTGTCGGTATACGTGACGCCTTTTGCACCATAGACTTCTGTCGCGATCAAGTGAATTCGCTCCGTCAGCGGCATCTCGAGATCATACAGATAATGGAAGTCGCGCTCTTCCTGGGCGATGGCGGCGACCTTCTCGGCCAGCTCCAACGCGCCTGCCCCGCCCTGGGCCCAGTGCTGCGAGACGGCCGCCTCGGCGCCATACTCTTCGGCAACCCGCCGGATAAGGGCCAGCTCGTTGGGGGTGTCGGTGTGGAAGGCATTGACGCAGACGATGGGCCGGACGCCGGATTTGCGGACAATGTCGATGTGGGCGATAAGGTTTTCGCATCCTTTTTCGAGCAACTCGAGGTTTTCGGTCTTGTACTCGTCCGGCAGATGGGCGCCGGGCTTGACGGCCGGGCCGCCGCCGTGCATTTTCAAGGCGCGCACTGTCGCGACGATGACCACCGCGTGAGGCTTGAGCCCGGACATACGACACTTGAGATTCCAGAACTTCTCAAACCCGATATCCGAGGCAAATCCGCTCTCGGTAACGACAAAGTCCGATAATTTCGTGGCGATCAGGTCGGCGATTATGCTGCTCTGGCCGATGGCGATGTTGGCAAACGGCCCTGCGTGCACGAGAATCGGCTGGCCTTCGATGGTCTGAACGAGGGTGGGATTGATCGCATCGACCATCCAGGCGGTCATCGCCCCATCGACCTCCAGGTCGGCGGTTGTGACGGGATGGCCGTTTTTGTCATAGGCCACGACGATTTTGGCCATCCGTCGCCGCAGGTCGGCCAGGCTGGTCGAGACCGCCAAAATCGCCATAACTTCGCTGGAAACAGAGATTTGCGCGCCAGATTCCATCTCCAGACCGTCCATTTTGCCGCCCTTGCCGATGGTCATATTCCGCAGCGCCTGGGCGCAGAAGTCAATGGCCCACTTGATCTGTACGTTGTCAGGATCGATGTTGAGCCGTTTAATGCCGATCCTGGCCAAGCGTGCATCGTCATAGTTGTGCTCGTGCTGCATTCGCGACGTCAGGGCGACCATCGCCAGGTTATGGGCATTGGTCACGCATTCCACGTCGCCGGTCAGCCGTATCGAAAACGGCACCATCGGGATGCACTGGCTCAGCCCGCCGCCTGCAGCGGATCCCTTGATATTGAAGGTCGGCCCGCTGCTGGGCTGACGAATACAGCCGGCCACGCGATGGCCGAGCCGGCCCAGCCCCTGGACCAGCCCGATGGTGGTGGTGGTCTTGCCCTCGCCCAGCGGGGTCGGCGTGATGGCCGTCACGTCGATATAGCGTCCCGTGGGGGCGTATCGAAGCCGATCGATAATCTTGGCGTAGTCCAGCTTGGCCAGTGTCTCGCCCATCGGCAGCAGCTCGCCGTAAGCCAGCCCCAGATCGCGCGCCAACTGGTACAGCGGCTTCATATTTTCCTCGGCAGCGGCGGCAATCTGCCAGTCTTTCATCGTCAACGGGTCCAGTTTTGCCATAATATCTTCTTTCTTAAGGAGTTATCGACATTTTTAAGGATCCAGTGCCCATCAAAATACCCTCAAAATCTGAATTTTACAGTATTATCGTCCATACAGGTCGTTTTTGCTATAAAAGACATCGTTTTTTTTTTGAACTTTTTTGCTGACATACAAACGAAACTAACTTATACTGGCCAATTGGTAAAAATTTTATTATCCTGTACGGCAATTGCTATACTTTAATAACTCAAACTGACCGATTTTTAGACAAATATCCTTATAAGTCTATCCTAAATAATGCTTTACGTTTTCAAGAAAACGCTTCGGTTTTTGAGCAAGGCATAATGAAAAACCTCAGTTTTGGAC
>PXAQ01000053.1 GCA_003567095.1 Phycisphaerae bacterium | reverse complement strand
GAACTAGTGCCGCCTCTTCAAGTGAGGCATCAATCGTAGCAAGCGCAGAGGCTCCGAGCAGATACGAGAAGGCGAAATAGTTCATCGCCAGAACTGCTATGATCGGAACAGGGCCATAGGCAAGCCAGTTAGGGGTGGGTCTTCCCACAAGCGTCTCTACGAAACCTGCTGCACCTATTCCCACCTGACTATTGCCGAATACTGTCAGCCATGCCAAGGCCAGTGTCCATGACGGAACAATGTACGGAACTATTGCACAAAACCCGGTAAACCTTTTGAAGGGCATGTCGGTCTTCACCATGAGCCAAGCCAGCCCCATTCCAATTACCATCGCAACGATGGTATAGGTCAGACTCACGACTAACGTGTTCACCAGCGGCTCGTAAAGCAAGCGTGCACTCAGGGTTCCAGACGCAAAAACGCGCTCCCAGTAGAACAAAGTGAACTCGCCGACAGCCGCACCGGCTCGCCGTGCGTCTCCAGACTGCACATGAAAGGTCGACCAAATCATATTGCCTAACGGAACCAAGATTAGATACCCGAAAACGAGAAGGAACAGCCACGCCAACCAATTCTGCGGCGAATGAGCCAGCGTTGTTACTCCGTTTTTCAATTTGCGTACGTACAGCGGTCCACGCTTAGCTGGGCTCGCAAGCAAGATGTCGTTCATACGGAATCTCCGATCAAAAAACGCTGCAAGAGAACAACATTGTCGTCCCCTTGCAGCGTGATTGTGATTACTTCTTAGTTGCTCATCAATTACTCGTAAACGATCCAGAAGTCTGCAACATCATCTCCAATCGCCAGTGCATCATTAATCGGAATGGCCCATAGCCGCTCGAACGAGTCCAGCGTAAGATCTGCCATAGGTCCGGTTGATTGTACTTGTGGATTTACCGGAAAGTCGGCTCCCCACCAAGGGTCTCCGCCCTCTTGAGATGTCAGATACCGAATAAGCAGTTTCGCACTGTTAGGGCTCTCGGTGTACGAAACCATTGCAATTGGGCGTGCAGATAGAATGGCCGGATTCACCTCCGTATCAAGTTCAAAGTCATACTGACCAGATATTACATCACGATAGACCGATTGAGTGCCAAAACCCAGGAAAGGAGGATCAGCATTCGTAACTGCATCGGCGACGTCACGAAAGCTCGCCTGAACTCGCAGATCATTTTCCAGCAGTCGCTTGATCCACTCATAACCGGCGTTTGGTGTAGTCAGCTCGATGGGCTCTCCGAAAAAATCTTCATACAGTTCTTCCATGAGATCCGCATTCGCCACAATTCCTACCATGTAGTCCATGGTGGTCCCGGAACGTAGTGGGCTCTGCATTGCGACTCGATTCCGGAATCTTTCGGTAGTCAGTTCCCAGATGTTCTCGTACGGTAGCTCATCACCACGATCGGAGGTATAGTACCAGGTACCTGCGCTATATCGATGAACAAGCACGGGATCCATATCACGCTCCGGTATCTGAGCCTGCATTTCGCGTGGTACGTAACGCGTGAGCGCGTTACGCTCTACCATAAGTTGATCATACATCACAGCTATGTTTCCGGTCATTACGACGCCCGCTGCATGGATACCGGAATCGTATTCGCGGCGAAGACGCTCATTAAGCTCAGAGGTGCTGAGATTAAGCATCTCGACGTCTAGACCATAGTGTTCATTAAATTGTTCAACCACGGGAAAGCCCCGGCTCGTGTTGGAGTACATAACCAGCGATGGCTCCTCAAGAGCTGCCTCGGCTATAGCATCCCAGTCTTCAGTTTCAGGTTGATAGGGTCCAACCTCGGCCACCTGCATCCACTCATCATAGGGATCCGCCGCACTTGGTGCAGACTCGGCTGCACCACCCGCAAACGCAATGAACGGCAAAAACAACGCTGCAATGAGCAATATAGACACGACAATCGTTCTCTTTCTTCTCATTTCTTCCTCCTAACTCTGCGTACTTTTCTACACTATTCAGTCTTCCTGTCTACACGAGACTAACGGAACACTAACGGTCCGTTTTTGCAGCTGCAAGGTAAAGCTCCACCTTTGGGGTTGATCTAACCAACTACTAACAAAGCGTTCAAATACCTGCCTTAGTCAGTTCTCGGGCAAGGGATCTGAATCCGATGAATTGTACCTGTAATGTCGAAAAGCAACATTGACACACAGCTTCAATAGCAGTAACTCTCTTTCACGATGTTTCAACCAGGAATAATTCGTGCCATGCGCGGCTACTCGCTGCGGCAGTTTGCAGCGGACCTCATTGCCGGGCTGATAGTTGGGGTTGTGGCGGTGCCGCTGTCTATAGCGGTGGCGGTTGCATCCGGTGTTGCCCCGCAGCAGGGTTTGGCCACGGCGGTGGTCGCCGGGGCGGCAGTTGCGTTTTTCGGCGGCGGTCGGGTACAGATCAGCGGGCCCACCGGAACCTTTGTTGTTGTGGCCTACGCGATTGGTGCACAGCACGGCTATGACGGTCTGGCGCTGGCCACCGCCATGGCCGGCATCATGCTTGCCATCATGGGTATTGCCAAGCTTGGTCGCGTGATTCAGTACGTGCCCTACCCTGTCGTGATCGGCTTCTCATCCGGCATCGGCACGGTTATATTGATTTCGCAAATTGGTGATCTCCTGGGTTTATCGTTGGTTGGAGCACCCCCGGATGTTCCTACCCGCCTCATCACTTACCTGCGGGCGATTGGTGACCTCAGCCTGGTAGATAGCGTGATCTCACTGGTGACAATTCTCATTGTAGTATTCTGGAAAAACTTTTCTAAACGGATACCGGGCGCCCTTGTGGCGATTCTTGTTGTGACGATCCCGGTCATGCTGTTCGATCTGTCGGCAGTGACGATCAACTCACGCTTCGGAGGCATCCCACGTGGAATGACCTGGTACGGTCTTCCACCGGTATCGCTTGAGCTGGTTCAGCAGATGCTTATGCCGGCCTTCACTATAGCACTGCTGTGCGGTATCGAAAGCCTGTTCACCGCGGTGGTAGCCGACGGAATGATTGGTGACCGGCATGACCCGAACACCGAGCTCGTGGGTGAAGGCATTGCCAACTTCGCCTGCGCCGTTTTCGGCGGTATTCCGGCATCAGGCGCCATTGCCCGCACCGCGACAAACGCCAAGAACGGTGGCCGGACACCGGTGGCCGCATTGGCGAATGTAGCACTTGTGTTACTGGTTATGACGGTGCTGGCGCCCCTTGCCGGGTATATTCCCATTGCCGCGCTCGCGGGTGTGCTCGCAGTAGTTGCCTACAACATGGCTGAGTGGCACTCCTTCATGGCGCTCATGAAGGGGCCCAAG
>PXAQ01000114.1 GCA_003567095.1 Phycisphaerae bacterium | reverse complement strand
CAGCGACCGCAGGGCCGCCGAAAACGTCAGGCCGGCTTTCTCGTTGACCTGCACCTGGTTGCAGAATTCCAGGTTGTACTCGACCGGGTCCTCGACGGTGGAAACATTGAGCGTCTGGCTGTTCATCTGGGCCAGGGCCGAGTACAGCGTGGTGCTCTTGCCGCTGCCGGTCGGGCCGGTGACCAGGAGAATGCCGTGGGGACAGGCGATCTCTTCAGTGAACGCCTCCAGCAGCCGCGGCTGCATGCCCATCTTGTCCAGACCCAGCAGAATGCTCTTGCTGTCAAGCAGCCGTATGACGACCTTTTCACCGTGACTGGTCGGCAGCACCGAGACGCGCAAATCCACGCCGCGTCCGCCCATGATGACGGCGATCTTGCCGTCTTGGGGCACACGCCGTTCGGCAATATCCAGGTTGGCCATAATCTTCAATCGCGAGACAATCGCGGCGTGCATCTTGGCCGGCGCCTGCATCGAATCGAACAGAACCCCGTCAATGCGGTAGCGAATTTTGGTATTCTTTTCTTTCGGTTCGATGTGAATATCGCTGGCCCCTTCGTGCAGGGCATTGCTCAGGACGTAGTTGACAAACTTGATAACCGGCGACTCGCCGGCGCTCTTTTCGAGGTCTTCAATGTCGTCCTCGCTGTCCTGCACCAGCTCAATATCATCCAGGTCGCTGACAAACTCATCGACATTATAGTCGAACTTGTTGTCGTCCAGCGCATCGCAGATCGTGTCAATATCCTCATCCAGGCAGACCACGATATCGACGGTCATGCCGACTTGCCGTTTGACATCATCGACGGCGAACACATTGGCCGGGTTCGACGTGGCAATAGTCAGGATGTCGTTCTCAACGGCGATCGGCAGCAGGCGGTTGGCCCGGATGTACTTGAGATCGAGCGTGCTAAAGGCCTTTTTGTCCACCTCGTCCGGCTCGATACGGCGAAAGGCATAGCCGTACAGTTCGGCCTTGGCCGCCAGGATCTGTTCTTGGCTGAGCTGATAGTTTTCCAGCAGGGTTTCGACCTTTTGGCCGCTTTGCCGCCGTTCGTTGCGAATGGCCTCGACCTGTTCGCCGGTCAGCAGTTCCTGCTTGGCCAGGATATCGACGACATCGCGAAAGCGCGACCTGGCGCTGGTCAACTGCGGACTGTACAGGCTCCGCAGACCCGGTGCCATCTCGGTCTGGCCGCTGTCCAGCTCGGCCAGTACAGCGCCGCTGTCGGGCGGCGGAGCAGTGGTTTTTTTGTTGAATATACGCTTCATTCGTCCATCTTTAATAAAGTGCTGACGCCGTCGCGCTGGAGTCTCACGAAATCGGTGCCGATCTCGCTGACGGTCAGGCCGTTGATTTCATCACCGACATACAAAACCTGGTCATCAATCATACAGCAGGGCCCGCGCGGTGTGGCGGTAATCGACCAGAGCTGAAGATTCCGGGCCGCATTGCGGACCTGGCTTTGCAGTCGCTGCTCGAGATCGCTGCGGTCGGATGCCATTTCGCGCCGGAAAGGATTTTTCTGCAGCTCCTCGACGCGCACCTGCCCGACGCCGGAAACCTGGCTGAAACGATTGACCACCGAATGCACCTGAGTGTTGATCTGCTCCTGTTCGCCTCTGAACTGGGCGATCGCCGCTTCGATCTGGGCGTGATTGTCCTCGCCGCCCGCCTCGACCGGCGCAGGGGTGGTGGTTCGGATCATAAACCAGACGCCCAATGCCCCGACGCCGAACATCAGAACCAGCAGCATCGTGCTTTGCCGCAGCCGCTGGGTGTGTCCGGAGACCGTCAGGTAATCCTGCGCCTGATTTTGCGGCGCATCAGGATCGCCGCTCTGCGCCGTGTCATCGACGGCGGGTATGTTGTTTCCCTCTTTGAGATAAGACAGCATAACTGTTCTCCTTTCGCATTGCAGGGGAGATTGATGGATTCGTCTCAGGAGTCTTGGAAAAAGATGCTCATCACAAATGCCGAGGCGGTCTGACCTTCAGTCTGGGATTTCTTGGTGAGCTTGAGCTCGCGGATATTGGTGATGCGATCCAGCTTTTCCAGCTCCAGCAGAAAGGCGTAATAGGCGTTGAAATCGCCGTCCAGTTCCATTCGGATCGGCTGCTCGATATAGCCGTGATTTTTAAGGGTGTCCATCGTGCGAATGGTTTTGGGAGACAGGCCGTTCTGTTCGGCGATCAGGGTGACATTTTCAAGAACGGTATGAATTTCACTGCTGGGCGGCAGCTTGCTTTCAAACACGGTGATGGCCTCTTCAACCTTCCGGAGCTGCTCGCTCAGATCGTCGGCGGTGGCGCTGACGCGATCGAGCTCATCGAGCTTGGCGCGTTTCTGTTCCATCGCTGTGCGCTCCTGTTCCAGGTGGGCGTTGGCCGGCTTGATCATATAGGCATAAGCCGAATAGGCCAGCCCGATGATCAGAACGAAAAAAATCAGATGTCGCGTTCCGCTTGTCATATTTGTCCATCCTTTCTTGGCTTGAGCTTACAGCAGACGTTCTTCGCGCGTGAGCCGAATCTGGTCGATATCGTCTTTGGTCAACTGGAGATTGGGCTTGAGTCTGGCACGAAGGGTAAATTCTCGAAATTTAATCTCGTCGATGATCCGCTCTTTGGATTCGACCAGTTCGACGCGGTCCAGCAGGATTGAGCTGTTCAGGCGGGCAATATAGGCAGCCACTTCAATGTCGCTCGGTGCCAGACCCATCAGTTGAAGCGAAGTCTCGATCTGGCGCTGGGGGGCGTCCGACCCGTCGCTGCTGTCGGTCCTGGCCTGATACTGGTTGGCCGGTCGGCTTGATCGGCCTGCAGACGTGCGGGTGTTGATCTCGTTTTCTTTCAGGTCCAGATCCAGCAGCGACACGCCGCCGGGCAGGTTGTTGGTCAGTGAGGCCAGAATGACGCTGCGCGGCGCCGTCTCGATCAGCTCGGAGGTCATGACCATCGTGTTGAGCATGGTTTGCCCCTTGGCTTTGAGCTGTTCGAGCTGTGCAATCTGCTCCCGGGCCGAGTTCATCCGCACATTCATCGCCGCCATTTCGGCGGTGACCGTACGCTGGCGCATTTTGATAAAACCGAACGTAATGCCGATCGCTCCGAGCATCGCCATCAGCAGCATCAGGTACAGAATGTTGGCGCGGCTGGACTGCCGCTGCTGGACATAATCATCCGGCACAAAATTAATCGTTCCCATAAGGACCTCGTTTCACTTACAATACGGTTACGTTTTGTTTAACTGTTATTTCCCCTGGCCCAGGCTCAGGCCGAAGACTGTGGCCCAGTCGATCTTGCTGTTGCGACGGT
>PXAQ01000015.1 GCA_003567095.1 Phycisphaerae bacterium | reverse complement strand
TGGTATTGACGTTGGCCAGGTTATTACCGGCGACATCCAGCATCGTCTGATGCGCTTTCAGGCCGGAAACGGCCGCGGATAATGCATTACTCATACATCTCTCCTGAAATGGGTATCCAAATTGTTGCGGTTAATGTTTTATTCCTTCAACGGCATCCAAACGCACATAAAAGGTCTGGCTGCTGTCCGATCCGTCCGGGTGCGTTACCTGGCTGTCCACTTCGAGCGTCAGATGGCCGTCCTCATTATAGAAGATGCGATTGACCTGACCGTCGAGCGTGCGTCCATAATCGTCATAATAATACTCCACTGTTTTGCCAAGCAGCGACTTGGCATAGTCCAACTGGGCCACGATCATCGCCCCTTCGAAGCTGGTGTTCATTTTCGACATCGTCGAATTCATCGCCGCCATACTGCCGGTCATCTCCTCGGTCAATTCAAGCTGCGTAAACTGGGCAAGCTGCGAGGCCATCTGCTGATTGTCCAGCGGCTCGAGCGGATTTTGGTTTTGCAGCTCAGCGATCAGCAACTGCATAAAGTCTATCCGCTGATCGGCCGCCGAACCGGCCTTTGCGGTCGCAGACGCTATCCCCTGTGTACCGGTCGGGTTCATCACATCTGCCTGTTGCTGCGTTGCCGAGTTAATCAAGCTCATACAATCGATCCCTTCATCGCATCAATATTTCGGTCAGGGTTGTGGGCACGATCCCACAGTCAACGTCATTGCAACTGGTGTGCCGCGCAAAATCCGACACCTGCCAAAAAATTGCTATCTTTTTTTTTACAATAGACTTACAAAATCCTTGCCGCACCGCGGATCGCGAACCAACGTGTTTAATCTCTGAATAAGGCGGCAAAAATTTCCGCACTTCGCAGCAACTGAAGCCGCCGGTTAGTCCGATAACACAAAGACGCCGGCGACACCCCGACACAACACACAAATTTTTATTGGACCGTCCCATAAAAGATTAAAGTTTTCTGCGCCCCCGTGCCGACATCATAGGTAATCCAGTGCGAAGGAAAATGCGAACGATGAATTCCCGAAACAAGAAGATTCAGATATGACTTTTGATAAGATCTTAGTCGTCGGCAAAGACCCCGAAGCTCAGCACCTTGTTCGTCCCTATGCGGCCCAGATTTATGCCGCCGACGAGACCGAAGATGTTCGGCACATCGCCGAACGTGTTGAACCGGACCTGATCGTCTTTGACGCCGCGATCAGCCCGCCGAGGATCGAGGCCATCACACAGATTTTGCAGGATATCAATAGTGATACGCCCGTTATCGTCATCCGCAGCGAACAGGATAAGCACCACGCCGAGACCCTGAAAGAACTCGGCGCGCTGGATGTATTGTTCGGCTATGCGGATACCGAGCGGCTCGGCGTTATCCTCAAACGTCTCACCGAGGGTCCGACCGACAGCGATGATCAGTATTATGTTGAAGACTGCCCGGCGGCCGTGTCCATCGTCGGCAAAAGCCGCGCAATGCAGGACACCATTCGGATGATTCGACTGGTGGCCAACAGCGCCTGCAACCCGATCCTGATCGTCGGCGAGACCGGCACCGGCAAAGAGCTGGCCGCTCAGGCCGTCCACCTGATCCGTCACGGCAGCGAGCGCGATTTTGTCGCGGTCAACTGCGCCGCCCTGACCGCCACGCTGCTGGAAAGCGAGCTGTTCGGCCACGTCAAGGGCGCCTTTACCGGCGCCGAGCGGGATAAGACCGGTCTGCTCGAGGCGGCCGGAAGCGGGACCATCTTTCTCGACGAGATCAGCGAGATGCAGCCCGAGCTGCAGGCCAAGCTGCTCCGCGTTCTGCAGGAAAAAACCTTCCGCAAGGTTGGCGGCCGCGAGGAGATCCGCTGCAAGGCCACCATTGTCGTCTCGAGCAACCGTAACCTGCTCAAGGACGTGGACGAAGGCACATTCCGGCGCGACCTTTACTATCGCCTCTCGATCTGCCCGATTACCCTGGCCCCCTTGCGCTGTCAAACCCGCCGGGAGGACATCCTGTTGCTGGCGGAGTTCTTTATCCAGAACTCGGCGATCTGCCCCGATAAGAAGGGACGCATCAAGGGGCTGACCAAGCTGGCTGCCGAGATGCTGCTGCGCCACCCCTGGCCGGGCAACGTCCGCGAGTTGCGAAACGTCATCGACCGGGCGATCCTGCTGGAGGCCAGCGACCGCATCGGCACCTCAACGCTGATTCTCAACCCCGACCAGCCCGCCGCGCTGAGTCCGACCGATGCCGCGGCCTCGGCACTGAACGATTTTTCACTGGAAAAAGCCGAAAAAGAGCTGGTCAAGAAGGCCATGCAGGAGGCCGGCTGGCAAAAAACCCGCGCCGCGGCGCTGCTGGGCATCACCCGCGCCACCCTCTACAGCAAACTCAAGCAATACAACATCCTCGAACCGGCCGACAAATATCCCACCCCCCAGCCGGTGTAAGTATCTTGCCTGATAGTGGATCTGAGTTGAGGCCGCCGGCATACCTGAGCGAGGCGTCGACGCGCACATACTTTTTCATAAACATTTGTGGCTCAACTCCCAAAAAGTGGGCTGAATTTTCAGGCGGAGAACGCCTGTTTGACCTTTAGGACTAAATAATCTCTATCGTGAAACCCGTACGCTTTACGTTTGATCACCTTGATCTTGTTATACGCATTGTGGAAAAATCTCGCGCTCATTTTTATTTCAGATCTACGACATCTTTAATATTCTGTCATACTGATGTATGCTGATCGCAATTGAGTTTTCCCGTTCCTGCGCGGCTATGTCGTTTTGCGGTATTCAGTTACGGGCTTTCGCGCGGGAATTTTCTACCCTGAAGGGTATAAAAAGGAAAAATATTATCGGTGCCTACCACTACGTTTTTAGCTTCGATAAACCAAAACCCAGCCTCGTGCCTCAAAAACAAAGTTTTTTCGATTTTATCCCTCTCGTGGTCTCGAAGTTTCGCCATGCTATTACGACTTGGAGACCTTTATTGACGACCCATCGTGTCTATAGACTGAAAAATACAAAACAGACCATATCTGCGGTAATTCGGAGAATTCTTACCGCTTTTCACCGCCGCATGAGCAATACTTTTGGCAGAGGCATCAGTTGTAGGATTTTTTGTTTTTTCAGTTGCATCAATTTTGGATTTCTGTAAAATACACCACTTTGTTGGGCAGGTAGCTCAGTTGGTAGAGCAACGGACTGAAAATCCGTGTGTCGGCGGTTCAAATCCGCCCCTGCCCATTTGGTAAGTCTAAGCCCTGCAAGCAGTTATGCTCGCAGGGCTTTTTGACTTTTATTGTCCAGAATTGGGCGCG
>PXAQ01000138.1 GCA_003567095.1 Phycisphaerae bacterium | reverse complement strand
TTGCAAGACATTCAAATCGTTCGTAAAAATGCTATCCGCCAAAGGCGGATTCCACAATTTTGACTTTTGCACTTTAATTTTTGACTTCTCAAACTGACCATCGGTCAGTTTGAGTTTTATACTGATCGCGATTGAGTTTTCCCGTTCCTGCGCGGCTATGTAGTTTTGCAGTATTCAGTCACGTGCTTTCTCGCGGGAATTTTCTACCCTGAAGGGTATTTCGGGCCTAATTCAGCCAGAAACTAAAATACAAATACATAGCAAGGACCAGTCCCAGGACAACGCATGTGCCGAGAATGTCCCATTTGTTCCAGCTCAGGCGGTTGGCGCGCCGCTCATGGGCGGTTGCCGTCGTATAGGTCAGGTTTTCAATCTGTGCCGCAGCGGGCGGTTTGGACACCAGTGAAACCCCAACAATAACCACCACGCTGAGGGCCATAAGAGCCCCGGAGGCGTACAGGAAGTTGAATTCCCCGATTGCGACGGCCCAGTTCATCTCCAAAAAGCGGGCTGCCCATGGGGTTTCTGGATTGGCCTGAGCGTAGCCGGCGACAGCCTGAAGGGTCAATTTTACCATGCCCGCCACGAAACCGATACTCAAGCCGGCCACCGCGCCTTTTGCGTTAACCCGCGACCAGAACAGCCCCAGCAAAAACACCGCGGTAATCGGTGGGGCCAGATAGCCCTGCACGCTTTGCAGATACTGGTACAACCCCCCGCCGGCGATCATCGGCATGATGGGAATCCACAGCAGCCCAAGCAGGACAATAACCCCCGTGGCCAATCGCCCCACATGCACCAAAGTTGCTTCCGAGGCGCTGGAATGCAGTTTCTTATAAATGTCCACCGTAAACAGCGACGCGCAGGAATTAAACAGCGAGGACAGCGAACTCATCAATGCCGCCAGCAGTCCGCCGACCACCAACCCGCGCAGCCCGACCGGCAGCAGCGTCGTGACCATCGTCGGAAACACCATGTCTCCGCGGATATCGCCGTTTTCGGTTGGAATCACCATCAGCCCGCGCTGGTGCAGGGCATAGCCGATCAGTCCGGGCACCAGGAAAATCATGACCGGCCAGACCTTCAAAAAACCGCCGAAGATCGCTCCGCGCCGGGAACACTGGAGATTTTTGGCCGCCAGGGTCCGCTGCACGATGTACTGATCGGTACACCAGTACCAGATCCCGACGACCGGCGAGGCGATCAGGATGCCCAGCCAGGGGAAATCCGGATCCGACAGCGGCCGCCAGAGTGCAAATTGCGCAGCCTCGCTGCGAACCTCTATGACCAGTTCACCCCATCCCCCCAGGGCGCGCAGGCCGAAGAAGGTGATGAAAGAGGAACCCGCCAGCAAAATAACCGCCTGCGCCGTGTCGGTGTACAGCACGGCGCGAAGGCCGCCGAAAACCGTATAAATACCGGTCAAAACGACAGTGGATATCGCCCCGATCCAGAACGGCCCGACACCTATCCCCATCACAGTGACACGCATCTCCGGCAGCAGGACCTCAAAAACCATCGCACCGGCATAGACCGTTACCGACACTTTCGTCACGACATACGCCACCAGCGACACAATTGACAGGATCCAGCGAGCGGTGGAACTGAAGCGCCGCTCAATAAACTCCGGCATCGTATACACACCGGATCGATAATAAAACGGCACAAACACCCAGGCCAGCATGATCATGACCCAGGCGTGAAGCTCCCAGTGGGCCATTGCCATCCCGCTGGTGGTGCCCTGTCCGGCCAGTCCAACAATATGCTCAGACCCGATATTCGATGCGAACAGCGAAGCGCCCACCGCAAACCAACCGACATTTCGCCCGGCCAGAAAGTAGTCCGCCGACGTTTTTTGCTGTCGTGAAGACCAGATGACCACCGCAACCAACGCCGCAAAGTAGACGCCGATGACCAGCCAATCCAGCGGGTGCAGCGAAGTATGGCACAGTATTGCCGGTGCATTCACCACAAACTGTTTCCCCTTTAACGATGAAATTTGTTTAGCGGGTCATGAACTTATGAATCGTTGTCGTCTGATAGAGCTGTCCCGGACGCAACACCGTACTTGGAAACTGCGACTTGTTGGGGCTGTCCGGGAAGTGCTGCGTTTCCAGGCAGAAACCGTAGCGCTCGTGATAGACCTGGCCGTCCTTGCCGGTCAGTGTGCCGTCCAGGAAGTTACCGGCGTAGAATTGAATGCCCGGCTCGGTTGTCCAGATCTCCATCACACGGCCGCTGGTCGATTCACAGACACGAGCCGCCAATGTCATCTGGCCGTTATACTGCTTGTTGAGGACCCAGTTGTGGTCGTAGCCTCGGCCGTACCGGAGCTGGTCATAGTCGGCGTCGATCCGCCGGCCAATGGCCGTCAGTTGGGTAAAATCCATGGGCGTATTCGTCACCGAGCGGATCTGGCCGGTCGGGATAAGAGTGGAATCGATCGGTGTGTAGTGATCGGCATTGAGCATCAGTTCATGGCCGAGGATGTCGCCGCTGCCGTGTCCGGCCAGATTGAAGTAGCTGTGATGCGTCAGATTGCAGACGGTGGGCTTGTCCGTGGTCGCTGTATAATCAATGCGCAGCTCATTGGCATTGGTCAGCGTATAAACGACCGTCACATCCAGGTTGCCGGGATAGCCCTCCTGCATATCCTTGCTCAGGTAACGCAGCTGGAGGCCGACACTGTCGCTGCTTTTTACCGGTTTGGCCTCCCAGAGGACCTTGTCAAAACCGGTAACGCCGCCGTGCAGGTGATGGTCGCCGGAATTGGCTGTCAGTGAATAGGTCGTGCCGTCCAGCGTAAACTGCGCATTGCCGATGCGGTTGGCGTAACGTCCCACGATGCAGCCGAAAAACGGATTTCTGTCCAGGTAAGCTTGGAGGTTGTCATACCCCAAAACAATATCGTCAAGCGCGCCATCTTTGTCAGGCATCCACAGCTCCGTTACGATTCCGCCGTAGTTGGTGATCTTGGCAACCGCGCCCTGGGCGTTGGTCAGGGTGTAAAGGGAAACACGCTGCCCGTCGGGCATCACGCCGAAATCAGACTCAACAACACTCATCCCGGTTTTTGCGTGAAGGCAACAGCCCTTCTGCCTGTGACCGCCGCACCCGGCCAATACGGCCGCAAATGCCAAACAACCGACGATAATCATTTGCTGTGTCAAACGCCTTCTTCCTGGCTCAATCATAATACATCTCCTGTTTTTTGTCTGATATGCCTTATATTCTCAAACTGACCGATAAACTACAACAATTTACCTTAACCGATGATGATTAAACATCTTGTAAGACATTCAAATCGTTCTTAAAAATGCTATCCGCCAAAGGCGGATTCCACAATTTTGACT
>PXAQ01000004.1 GCA_003567095.1 Phycisphaerae bacterium | reverse complement strand
GGTGCCATATCAGACTCTTGTGAAGGTTTTTTATTTCCGAAAACAGGCTTTTCAGGCCTGTCGGATAGACAACCTGTCTACCCAAAACATAAGAAACCTTCCACAGAACGGCAAATACAGCCTGCAACTTAACCTATTTTGTCTATATTTCGCAAATTTATACGGATTTGGATTATTTCTCGCGCGTTATCCCCTCGGTTTTACAGATGGATTTGCTCTGTTGGTGTGTCCGTAGGTTCCACGCTTGGCTGGCCGCGTCAAACCATTGCTGCATGGCCTGAGGGTCATTTTTGCGGTGCCTGGGACGCGGTTTCAGGCAGGACAGTCCCAGGCGATGCATCAGATCATAAACGCCATCCAGTGAGTACTGAACGCCGACTTCCTGCTCCACTATCCGCATCGCATCCTTGGCGCGTAAGGTACATACCCCCTGATCCTTGGCGGTAGGCCCGTTGAGTATACGCTGCTTAAACGCCGGCTCCTGTGTACGGGGCAGCATGGGGGGACGGCCGGTCTGGCGACGGGGACAATGGGCAGCGATACCGCCGTCGCGATAAGCATAGTTCCAGCGCTGGACAAAGTTCTTGCTGCGGGCCAGCAGGGTTCTGATCTGTGGGGTAGTATGGCCTTCCAGGGCCAGCAGAACGGCACTAAAGCAGGCCCGCTGTTTGGCTTTCGCGATGTCTGTTGAAAAAGACGCCGCAGGGTGGTGACATCGGTGGGGTGGTGAGCGGTAATCTGCAGGGGTCTGTCCTTTTTATATCAGTATGACAGAATATTCAGGATGGCGCAAGTCTAAAATAAGAATGCGCGCGAGATTTTTTCGCAATTCGTATAAGGCATCATTTCCGATTGAGTTTTAGGCCAAACGGCAATTCAATGGCACGTTTTGGGATATTAATTTAGATTCTTATTGAAAAAGCTCTATCAAGATGATAAATAAAGACATCAGAAGTGTCGATAATAAGGCAGTGGGCAGGTTGTGTGTGAAACGAATGTCAGCAATTTTAAATAAGTGTAGAGGAAAAGCATATGCAGTACCAACCTTGGAAGTCTGAGATCACAGGCAACCCTGAGCCGGTTGATCCGCGGCTGCAGGTGGCCTATCAGCGGACGCGTGAGATGACTTTGGACGATTTGTTGCTGGAAAACCGGATCGTCTTTATGATCGGCGAAATCTCTTATCGGATGGCGACCGAAGTGATTATGAAACTGCTGTACCTGGACAACCTCAAACGAGGCGTCGAGATCAGCCTGTACATCAACTCGCCCGGCGGCAGCGTCGATGACACGATGGCTATCTACGATACGATTCGATTCATCAATTCCCCGGTGGCCACTTACTGCATCGGCCGTGCCCAGTCTGGCGCGGCGATCATTCTGGCCTCGGGCACCAAGGGGCGCCGACACGCCCTGCCGCACGCCAAGATTATGCTGCATCAGCCCTGGGGCGGGGTGACCGGACAGGCCGAGGACATCCGGATTCAGGCCGAAGAGATCCTCAAAGCCAAAAAGACCATCAACAAAATCCTGTCCCTGCATACCGGCATGACGGCGGATAAACTGGCCGAGGAAACCGAACGCGACAAATATATGACCGCCGAGGAAGCCAAAAAATACGGGCTGATTGACAGCGTGCTCAATGAACTGGATGAAAGCGAAGAGAAGAAGAAATAACCCCACAAATAGAGGTTTTTATGGCATTAAACAGCGCTCTTGTACCGATCGTCATCGAAAAAAGCGGCCGCGGCGAGCGGGCGTACGATATCTATTCCCGTCTGCTCAAAGACCGTATTATTTTTCTCGGCGGCGGGCTGGACGATGACGTCGCAAATCTGATTATCGCTCAAATGCTGTTTTTGAGCAACGAAGACAGCGAAGCCGATATACACTTTTATATCAATTCACCCGGTGGCGTCATCACAGCCGGGCTGGCGGTTTATGATACGATGCAGTTTCTGCGATGCGATGTCTCGACATACTGTATCGGCCAGGCGGCCAGCATGGGCGCGTTTCTGTTTGCCGGCGGCAAGTCGGGCAAGCGGTATATGCTGCCCAACAGCCGTGTGATGCTGCACCAGCCGCTGCTGAGCGGCGTTATGACCGGGCCGGCGACGGATATCGAAATTGAGGCCAAGGAAATGCTGCGGCTGCGCAGCCGACTGTATGAAATTCTCGCCCACCATACCGGCAAAGACGCGGCAACCATCGAAAAAGACTGCGACCGCAATCTGTGGCTGGAAGCCCAAGAAGCTATCACGTATGGCCTGGCCGACGAGGAGCTTCAAAAAGCGCCCCATGTCAGCACATCAAAAGCCGACAGTGACACCGATTAACGGTCTGACAATGACGTCGGCGGAAAGATCGCAATGAGACGATGGGTTTGGATTACACTGCTGGTGTTCACAGCGGCCGGATGTCGCCAGGGGCATGTGCAGGACTCGCTCTGGCAGCAGGTCTCGGAGCTTAGCGACGAAACGACCCGGTTGGCGCTGGATGTGCAGCGGCTGCAGGAGGAAAATACAGCGCTGACAGCACAGATTGAAACCCTGTCGGCCATAGATCAGAACATTCGGATGTCGGCTCTGGTCGTGCCGGAAACCCTTCGCATCGGACGCCACTGCGGCCTGTATGACAAGTCCAAGGGCAACGGCGAGCCGGATACGCTTGTGGTGTACCTCAAACCGACCGACGCCGAGCAGGATACCATCAAAGCCGCCGGCCGGGTGCAGGTGCAGCTCTGGAACCTGGCGGCCGCGGACAACCCGAAGCTCAAACAGTGGGACATTTCGCCCGAAGAGCTCAAGCGTTTGTGGGGACGCGGACTGTTCGGAGCCTATTACCGGCTTCAATTGCCGCTGGACGGTGCATTAGAAGGTGATGAAAAGGAGCTGAACCTCCGCGTGCAATTTACCGATTATCTGACCGGCCGGGTCCTGACAGACCAGCGCGTCATTACGCAATAGGCCTTAATGAAGGACACAGAGAACTCCGTGGCTGGTTACTGACCCATTTTGATTGCTCCGAAAGCTCGCACGGCAATACGAAATGTTGCAAAATTTCAGATTCCTTACAAAAACAGCTTGCAATTCTATCTTGAAAACAGTAGTATACCCTTTTGAAAACAGTCTGTAAATTCTCTGGCGAAAAGTGGTAAGCCCTTTTTTTTACAGTAGTTTAGATTTTGGCTGTTCCAGTTTTATCAACTCAGGGGCAAGGGGGTGAATCCAATTGCCCCTTTTTTGCATAACAAGTCAGAATGAAAACGCTCATCGGCGCGGTATTTGTTAAACAACTGTCGCCCCCATCGTCTAGCGGCCTAGGACGCCGGGTTCTCATCCCGGTAACAGGGGTTCGAGTCCCCTT
>PXAQ01000230.1 GCA_003567095.1 Phycisphaerae bacterium | reverse complement strand
TTTTTTCGGCCAGGGGTCGGGATAATAGAGGTGAAACCCATCAACACCGGCCTCGGGCACATGCTCGGCCAGAAAGTGCGCCGCATCGGTGCGAATCAGGCGCACATTATCCAGCTTCCACCTGCCGATCCGATCCACCGCGTAACGATAATATTTATTGGCCCATTCGATGCCCAGAAAGCTCGTTTGCGGAAATGCCTGCCCCTGACTGGCCAGAAAGGTCCCCTTGCCCGAGCCGATTTCAATCTCAACCGGTGCGCAGCGTCCGAAAATAGTCTCAAAATCAAGTCGGCCGTCAAGGCTTTCTGGCTGAATCGAAACCGTCCTATAATCCTGCAGATGTCGCGTCGTCATTTGATAAAATTGTATTTTTTTTCTGTTGCTATTTCGAGAAAATGCGTCATATTTTATTTATGTAAGCAAAACAAAGCGTATTGTGGCCGAAATACAGGTAAAGTCAAGTCTCGAACAGATCGATACAGAGAATGTCTGTTCTGTATCGCGAATCGCTCGATTCAGAATGCGAACGTTGGCATGGACGCAAAAAAAGACAATAAATACGGTAAATTGCTTATGATACGGCCGATCCTGAACCTGCGAAAGAAACGCATCCTGATCGATGTGGACACGCAACGGGATTTTTTCGTGGCCGACGGTCAGATGTGCATCCGCAACCATCGTCGGGTGCTGGCCAATATCCGCCGCGTGATGGCCTGGGCCCGGTGCGAGCATATCCGTGTCATCTCTACGGCGTTGATTCACCCGCCGAACGACCACGACGAGCCGTATTGCCGGATGGGCACCGAAGGCGTCCGCAAGCTGCGCTACACCCTTCGCCATCGGCATGTCGTCTTTGAGGCCAACGACAACACCGACCTGCCCCGCGAAAACATCCAGAACGCCGAACAGATTGTCCTGTGCAAGCGCACCGTCGATCCGTTCGATGAGCCGCGGGCCGAGCGGTTTTTGACCGAGACTAAGGCCAACGAGCTGGTGGTTATCGGCGGTCCGGCCGAAACATCGGTACTGGCGACCGTGCTGGGGCTGCTGGTGCGGCAGAAAAATGTGGTTGTCGTCTTTGACGCCGTCGGCTCGCTGGACAACAACGCCGCGAGCGTGGCCTTTCGAAAAATGCAGGCCAAAGGCGCCAAACTGGTCGATACCCGCTCGCTGTTCGGGCCGTCCTCGCTGCGGATGGTGCACGCCTGCACTTGTGATCGCTGTCGCGGCCGCGTCAAAAACCCCACCCGCTAAGGTGCCCCCGCCGGCGCATGAAGGTACAAAAAAACCGCTTTTGCAGGCAACGAGTCGATGTCGTCGGCACAAAAGCGGTTATTGATGGTGACCCGTGTCGGATTCTTACTTCTTCGGACAGTCCTTCGTGTCTGTGTCAGAGCCGCACCCGCCGCGTCGACCGCAACCGGCCAGATGCTGGGCTTCTGTATCTGCGTTGATCACGACCGCGTCGGTGGTCTCTTTATCACCGCAACCGCCGCCGGCCGGCATGCAAGCCAAAACCACTCCGGAAAACATCAGAACAAGAAAAACCGTCATGAGCTTTTTTGTTTTATTCAGTTTCATGGTTCATCCCTTTCCATCAAAGTGTTGTCATCGCGTTTTGAAATATCACATAGTATGCAATAAATACGTCTCTGGGGAGCGATGGTTTATAAGCTTTTTTCAAAAACAAACAATTTTTATAAATCGTCCGTTTTTCTAATGCTTTTTGAAGGAATTTTCGATAACTCTATAGACATTCAAATTCAACAGATTATATGAGATCATTCGATGAAACAATCGTTCGTTAAGCGGGCCGTGTACCTGTGTGCCGCGGTGGTCGTTGGGGCTGCCTTGGCCGGCTGTGCGCCGGTGGCACGCACCGGGGCTGTCGGGCCGATTGCCACGCCGCAGCATTTTACCGTACAGACGGTGGGCTATTCGGTCGAAAATCGTCCCATCGACCTTTATATCGCCGGAAACGGCCCGGAGACTGTCTTTATTTTTTCGACCATCCACGGCGATGAGCAGGCCGGGATCCCGCTGAGCTATCGGTTGATGGACCGTCTTCGGGGCCGCCGCGACCTGATGCAAAACCGCACGCTGTTGATTATGCCCAACGCCAACCCGGACGGCGTGGTGCGCAATACCCGCGGCAATGCCAACGGTGTCGATCTGAATCGCAATTTCCCCGCCGAGAACCGCGAGAACTCCGCCGCGTTCGGCTATTATGGCCTGTCTGAGCCGGAATCGCGGATTTTATACGACCTGATCCACAAATATCGCCCCGTACGCATCGTCAGTATCCATCAGCCGCTCAAGTGCATCGATTATGACGGCCCGGCCGAGCAGTTGGCCCATCACATGGGCGCGTACTGCCATTTGCCGGTGCGCAAGCTCGGCGCCCGGCCCGGCTCGTTCGGCTCGTTTGCCGGTGAGAAGCTCGGCATCCCCGTGATCACGCTGGAGCTGGAACGCGCCGATGATGACTTGACCACCGAGCAGCTCTGGCAGCGTTACGGCGCGGCGATGTTGGCGGCGATTTCATATCCAAACCACCCGTTTTAATTCTTGACGGCGACCCCTCGTTTGCGTCAGGGGGGCCTTGCGCCAATGGGACAATTTTCCTTGTTTGCCCCGTGTGGGCGGCTATACTCATCGGGTATGAGTGACAGTTGTTTATATCGGATGATTGACGCCAACTTCAACCGGTCGCGCGAGGCGCTGCGGGGGATGGAGGAGTACTGCCGATTTTTGCTGGGCGATAAACCCCTTAGCGGACAGGCCAAGCAGATGCGGCATCGGCTGTGCGAGGCGATCGGGCGGCTGGATGCGGCGCAGCTCTTGACGGCGCGGGATGTGGCCGGGGATGTGGGACGTCAGTTAAACGTTGAGGGGCAGCTTTCGCGCAGGAGCCTGGCCGATGGCTTTAACGCCGCGGCCAAGCGGGCCGGCGAGGCGCTGCGGGTGCTGGCCGAGACGACCCAGCCGCTGGATGCCGACGTGGCGGTTGTCTGTGAGCAGCTTCGTTTCGGGGTGTATGACCTCGAAAAGGCGGTGTTCACCGCGGCCTTCAAGCGGGATAAACTCCAGCGGATCGGGCTGTATGTCCTGATCAACGTCGAGCCGACTACGGCGGATGCTGCGGCGCTGGAACTGGCCCGGCGGTGTATCGCCGGCGGCGCCGATGCGCTGCAGCTTCGGGCCAAAGGGGTTTCGGATCGCCGCTTTCTGTCGCTGGCCGAGGCGTTTATGGACCTGTGCCGCACGGGCGGGGCGGTTGGGATTATCAATGACCGCGTCGATATCGCGGTACTGGCCGGCGCCGACGGGGTGCACCTGGGTCAGGATGAGATCTCGCCGGCCGCTGCGCGGAGCTTGCT
>PXAQ01000130.1 GCA_003567095.1 Phycisphaerae bacterium | reverse complement strand
TTGTCTTCAATGTCCCATAGCCTCAAGGTATTGTCATTGCTACCAGAGATCACTCGCCTACCGTCCGGCGTAATACTTACACTCATAACCATATAGCGATGGCTTCCTAGTATTTGTAGACACTTTCCACTATTTAAGTCCCAAAAACGCAACCGCTTATCCTGTCCCCCTGAAACTGCCCACTTCCAGTCAGGCGTCACACTCACACACCTAAACCCACCAGAATGTTCTTCTATAGTACGCAAGCACTTGCCGTTCTCTAGATTCCAAAGGCGTATTGTTTTGTCGTCTCCACATGAAATCGCCCACTTTCCTTCCGGTGACATTTTTACACATCTAACCACGTCTTCGTGGCCTTCCAAAATACGCAGGCACTCACCGCTTTCTAGGCACCAGAGGCACAGTTTTTTGTCTTCACTTCCTGAAACCGCCCACTTGCCACCCGGATTTATGTTCACACTCCAGACTGGACCACTGTGACCATCTAACGTGCACAGGCAAAGACCATTGTCCAAATCCCATAGGCGTAGTGTGTTGTCACTACTACCTGAGATTACCAAATTACCAGCTGATGTAATACTTACACTATTAACTGGACCGGTATGACCTGATAACTTGTGTAAACATTGACTGTTTGATAAATCCCAAATTCGCAGTGTTTTATCTTTACTACCTGAAACTGCCCGCTTGCCATCCGACGTAACACTTACACTCATAACCCAGTCACTGTGCCCTTCTAGTGTGTGCAGACAATCACGGCTTTCCAGGTTCCAGTTGCGCAATGTGTAATCAATGCTACCAGAAATTGCTTTTTTACCATCTGATGACAAACTTACACTAGTTACAGAATTACTGTGACCTAGTAGTATTCCTTTAGATTCCAAGCAATTTGGGTCCCAAAGACATAATTTTTCGTCTTCAATGTCCCATAGCCGCAGAGTGTTGTCATTACTACCCGAGACCATCCGCCTACCATCCGGCATCATACTTACACACCTAATTCCCCCTAAATGCCCTTGTAGCTTTTTTATATAATATCCACTTTCTAAATCCCAAAACCATAGAGTTAAATCATCACTGCCTGAGACTATTTGCTTCCCATCCGGCGTCACACTCACACATCTTATTGCACCACTATGGCCATCCATTTTTTGAATAAGTTGACCATTATACAAGTCCCATAAGTATAGTGCTTTATCCCAACCCCCTGTAATCAAATATTTTCCATCTGGTGTTGCTATCATACTCGTAACCCCTAAGCGATGACTTCCTAGTGTGCGAAGATATTGCCCGCTCTCAAGATTCCAAAAGCGCAAAGTTTTGTCATCACTACCTGAAACTGCAAACTTACCGTCCGGCGTCACACTCACACACCTGACCACATCAATATGTCCTTTCAACGTATATATGCACTCTCCGCTTTTCAAATCCCAGAGACGGAGCATATTATCATTACTTCCTGATATTGCCTGCTTTCCATCCGGTGTCACACTGACACATTTAATCCCTTCAACATGACCTTTCATCACAAGTTGGCACCGTAAACTCACCAAACTCCAGAGACGTAGAGTTGTATCATCACTACCTGAAATTGCCCACTTCCCATCCGGCGACACACTCACACATTTTATTGCATCATTATGGCCTTCCATTGTGAAGAGGCACTCTCCTGTTTTCAAATCCCAGAGACAAAGAGTTTTGTCATCACTACCTGAAACTGCAAACTTACCGTCCGGCGTCACACTCACGCTAGTTACTGAGCCTCTGTTACTATTAAATACTCGTAAGCATTTCGGCCGAAAAGAAGGTGCTGGCGGGCGGGGTGACCTGAACAGTAATGATACCCTCATATTTTTCATTAGTGATTGAACTGATTTATTTACTGGACTTTCATCAGCAGAGTTATAGGCTATTTGTACAGTAAGCCTGGGATCTTTTAGGAGTAGTTCGCTATAAGTGAAGACAAAATTCGCAAAATACCTTAAATGCGCAGCCCGCCCTGAGCTTTCTTCCGGCAATGGTGGTCGCTTGTCATCCTGCAAAATCTCCGGCAACACCGGATAGGGCGGTTCATCACATTCCAGGCCCTGTTCCCGTAGATGCAGATAATCATAACGTTTAACCGCATAATCATTAAGCGCCTTGTTGTAGGAGCGCATTGCTTTTTCATGTTCAAGAAGATACTCCTGCTCTTCCCTGAACTCGGGCAGTTTTTTAAGGGCAAGGTTATAATCGTTCACCAAATCATAAACCAGCCCGGCTTCGCACTTGGCCTGGATAAAGCGCAAGTCGGTAAGCAGACCCGGATTATCTTCATAACCGATCAGTAGTATCCAATCTTCAAGGTCTACCAGGTGATGACATAAGCTTTCAAAGAAGTAGCCATCGTTAGGCCCTTCAAAAAAACGATTGCCGGTTTTTTCCCGGTATGCTTCAACCAGGGTTTTACTTAACGTCTGCCGGTCTGGTGTCATCACAGCAGCATAGTCATAGAGCAGGTCATGCAGGCTGAAGCTTCGTTTTAGGTTATCAGAAGCAGTATCTATCTCACTTCTTTGGACCAAAGAGCGCTCGACCAGTTCGATCAGAAGGTCTTTGCTGTCCAGATCATCAAACTCAGCAGTATAGGCCCAGAGAGTTGCAATGGCTGCTTCGGAAAGAGGTCGGTCTGGATAAAAGACAGCTAGCTCGGCAAAGCGTTGTTGTTTTTCAGGATCAAGCATCTCCACGCTGGCCTGCATGGCCCGCCAGATACTGCGGTGCTGCTCGTTGATCGCCGCGCGGTCTTTAATTCTATCAAGTTCAGCGCGGCGCAGCCTCGTTAACACTGCATTAAAATCTCCCCCCTGCTTTTTGGCCATTGAGGCGCTAAGGGCCAGGGCTAAAGGCAGGTAACCGCATTCTTTAGCTACTTCTATTGCTTCAGCTGGCAGTTCTTTAACTGTTATGTTGTTGATGGTACTTAACAGCTGCAGGGCTTCGGCTTCGCTGAAAAGGGAAACCGGCAGGGGCTCACCTTTTAACGCTTGCAGTATCCCGGCATCACGGGTGGTTATGAGCAGGCGGCAGCGCGGGCCCATCACATCAAAGGTTTGGGTTAAATCTTTGGCCTGCCAGAGATCATCTATGATTAATAGCAACGCTTTGTCCTGCAGAAGAAGGCGCAGTTTTTCCCGGCCAAGGCTCAGGGTGTCATAGGTTGTATCGCCGCCAAGGTAACTGATTACTTCACGCTGACGGCTCAGCAGGTCTTCGTTTTTAAGATCCTGGGCAAATGATACCCAGATAATGCCGTCTGGATAGGTCTGGCGTACTTCACGATTGCGAGCCAGGGCGGCGGCAAGAACTGATTTGCCGATGCCACCCATACCCTGGATGCCGAAACGGGTTTCATCGCCTGTGATCA
>PXAQ01000217.1 GCA_003567095.1 Phycisphaerae bacterium | reverse complement strand
CTTCGTCGGTGCCGGGCTTGCAGAAAAACTCCAGCTCGGCCTGCTCAAACTCGCGCGTGCGGAAGATGAACGCCTTGGTGGTGACCTCGTTGCGGAAGGATTTGCCGATCTGGGCGATGCCAAAGGGCACCTTGACCCTCGCCGAATCCAGCACATTGCGGAAATTCACGAAAATCCCCTGCGCCGTTTCCGGCCGCAGGAACAGCGTCATTGTATCATCAACATTGGCGCCCATCTGCGTCTCGAACATCAGCCGAAACGCCATCGGCTTTGAAAACTGGCCCACCGCCCCGCAGGCCGGACATTTCTTGCCGGACAGGTCGTGTTCCTTACCGGCGGCAAGATCGATATCGACGTGTTCGGTGTGTTCCTGGGCACCGGTTTGCTCGCCATCGGCCAGGTGATCGACGCGCGTACGGGTGTTGCACTTTTGACACACCGTCACCAGGTCGGCGAACTTGTCGGCGTGTCCGGAGGCCTTCCAGACCATCGGATGCATCAGAATTGAGCAGTCCAGCCCCAGCACGTCGTCGCGCATCTGCACGACCGCCTTCCACCAGGCATTGCGGACGTTGCGCTTCAGCTCCACGCCCAGCGGCCCGTAATCATAACAGGACGCCAGCCCGCCGTAAATGTCGCTCGATTGATAGATAAATCCCCGCCGCTTGCACAGCGAGACAATGTCGTCCAGCCGGGTCAATTTTGCCATAACATCTTTCCAAATAAAAGGTTAACCGATATGCTCCGCGTCTGCGGGATGACTACGCTGCTCCGCCAGGCAGCGCCGGGCTGCTCAAAACGCCAAAAACAGGATCACCAGCAGCAGGACGCCGACCAGTGCGGCCAGAATGATCAGGGCAACGCGGTATTTGGCGACGGTTTCTTCGGGGTAAAGTCGAGTGCCGCCTTCGGTCCGCTGCTCTTCGATCGGCGTGCCATCCTCCAGCTCGCGCAGGGCCTCAATGTCGAATTTCTGGCGGGCGTAAATCGGCGGATTTCCGGCGCGGACGGCCTCAAGATCGGGCAGGACCTCGTTCATCGAGCTGTAGCGTTCGTTGCGGTCTTTGGCCATCATCACCTCGATAACCTCTGAGATGCCTTTGGACAGCGCGGTGTTGATATGGTCCGGCGGGATAAGCGGTTCTTTGATGTGTTTGCGCATCACCTCGGAGGGGTTGGCCGCTTCAAAGGGAACGCGCCCCGTGACCATATGGAAAAGTGTGCCGCCAAGTGAATAGATATCCGCTCGCCCGTCGACGTCCACTTCGCCGCGAATCTGCTCGGGCGCGATATAATAAGGTGTGCCGAAGGCCTTGCCTTTTTCGTGTTTGGCCGCTTTGATGTCAGACGTTTCGCGGGCCAGCCCCATATCGGCCAGTTTGACGATGCCGTTCGTGTTGATCATGATATTCTTGGGCTTGACATCGCGGTGAATCAGGCCCTGGCCGTGCGCATGGGCCAAGGCTCTTGCGACCTGGATAGTGATGTCGAGGGCTTCGGACTCGTCAAAAACTTTGCCCTTGGACAAATCATCGTAAAGCGTTTTGCCCTCGACGTACTCCATTACAAAATAGTACAGCCCGCCGACTTCGCCGACATCGATGGCCTGAACGATGTTGTTGTGATTCATCTTGGCCGCCAGGCGCCCTTCTTTATAAAACCGCTCGACATAGTCGGACTTCTGGACAAACTTTTTGGGCAGGACCTTGATGGCCACAGTGCGATCCAGCGAAAGCTGCTTGGCCTTATAGACGACCGCCATCGCGCCGGAGCCGAGCTTGCCGAGGACTTTGTAGCCGGGAATCTGGCCGGCGGTGGCGCGGCTTTCATTGATGTTGTCCCTGAGCCGTCTGAGTTGATTGGGGGTCAGGTAATTATTCTCAATGAGAACCTGCTCCAGCGAGGTGGGATTTTGCCCGGCCTGTTTTTTGACCGCATCCTGGCAGCGCTGGATTTCCTCTTGGGTGCAGAGGCGCTGGTCGACAGCCATTCGCCCGATGATCGTATCAAAACTGGTTGTATCGCCTTTATTCAATGTCAGTTTCTAAAAAGGAGTTTCAGACGCTCTTTTTACCATAACACGCATCTGGACTGATTATCGACAAAAAACGCCCCGTGTCAAAGTAAAATCTGCGAATATCGGCACAAAGATGACATTTTGAGGCATAGGCTGTTCGCAGCGGGTAGCCAGCGGCGATGGCGTCCTCGAGAAGCCCGGTCGGCCCGCGTTCCAATAGCCCAGCCCAGATGTCCAATTTTTGCGGGTCGAAGGTTTTCCAGAGCCCATCCAGGCTGGTGGCGGACAGGTTGCCGACGGCCATGCCGCTGCATTGGCCGCTAAAGACATTGCCGTAAGGGTCGATGTGCACGCCTTTTGCGCCAAGTATGGATCGCCGGCAGTGCCGCCCGGCCAGGTCCTGCGGTGGTATTGCGGCACACAGCGGGCCGAGTGCCTCCGCGGCGCGCCCCGTAAACCGACCGCCCTGCTCGCTCATTTCCGCGCTCATGGCCGCAAGCCGCCCGGCGTCATCCATCCCGGCCGGGTCGAGCGGATTCTCGAGCCGGTGCTGCCAGCGAACCAGCACGCGATCGGGGCCGAGCTGCTCGCCGGCCAGACGAACCAATAGCCGCACCTTCTCAACAGGGACAAATTCGGCGTGAAAGAGGTCCCAGCTTATCTTGAGCCGCCGCAGACCGGCGGCGTCCAATGCCCTTAGGCGGCGGCGCGCGCACGTTTCATCGGCAACCCAGCCGGCGTTGGTTTCGACAAAATCGACACCGCCCAGGTTGCGGCGCTGGGCCTGCTCGCAGATCTGCAGCAGCCGGTCAAAATACAAAAACGGCTCGCCGCCGGTCAGATGCACCCGGGCCGTGTCCCCGGCCAGCCGTCTCAGCGCCGCCCAAGCGTCCATGGCCGTCTCGACCGGCAGCAGCCCCCCGGCCTGCGGCCCGCAGTAATAATAGCAGAACTTACAGGCCGCGTTGCAGCGGTAGGTCAGCATCAGCCCGGCATACCGCCAAAGTTTCAGCTTGGGCGCACTGCGCACCTGGCGGGCGTTGAACACATTGTCTGAGAGTTTAAGCATCCGTTAAATCTTATATACCAGGAACCCCTTTTATAACCCTATTACACCCTATTTTCAGCATCAGTGCGATATATTTTAAGCCGCAGGGCAAATTTTTAGCTGAAATCTTCAAAAATTGAACTATTTAGCAAATAAGGTGACATAAAATCGGTCGTTTCAGCGTATACTATAGCAGACAGTTAATTGAAAAGTGGATAATTTAAGGAGAGCGTATGGGTCCGGATTTAGAGCGGGCGATTCATGAGTTGTCTCTGCGGATGCGGCTGATTCGTTTGATTCAGGAAGATCAGCAGCCCGACGAGCTTTTGAACGAGCGTGAATCG
>PXAQ01000153.1 GCA_003567095.1 Phycisphaerae bacterium | reverse complement strand
CCGATGCCGGTGGCCGCACCGCCGTACGGATCCAGCGCCGAGGGACGGTTGTGCGTCTCGACCTTAAAGCACAAGGCCGTATCCTCGTCAAACTCAACCACGCCGGCATTATCGACGAACACCGAGATGCACCAGTCTTTGTTCAGGTCTTTTGTCGCCTTAAAGACGGTCTCTTTGAGCAGATTGTCAAAGTGCACCGGCTTGCCGTCCAGTTCCATATCGACGCTGCTTTTGAGCGTCTTGTGGACGCAGTGTTCGCTCCAGGTCTGGGCCAGCGTCTCCAGTTCCACATCGGTCGGTTCCCGGCCGATCGTGCGGTAATACTGCTGGATGGTCTGCATCTCGCGCAGATTCAGGAACAGGTCCATGTGCTTGCTGAGCTGCTCAAGGGCTGCCTCGTCCAGATCACGGACGGCAATCTCGGTCAGCTTTAATGCATACGGCCGGATATGCGGGCTGGGCGGCTCGGCGTCGGCACCCCAGATAACCTCTTCGATACAGTCGTTGGCCAGCACACGGCGGGCGATGGTCTCACGCTGCGGGTCCGAAAGCGTCCCGAACAGGACAAACTTCCGCGCCGTTCGCACCGACGCGATCGCCCCGGCACCCATATCCTGCAGGGCCGCCTGCACCGACTCGGCCACCGGATCGGTCACGCCGCTTTTCAGATGCACCTCAATCAGCGTCGCTGGATGATCAGGGTCGGCCTGGATCGCCTGCCGCCCGAGAACATAATCCTGGCAGACCGGGTCGGCCAGCAGCTCACGTCCGACCCGCTCGGCAAACGCCTGGTCAAAATCCGCCTCGATCAGATACACCCGCGCCGACCGGACCGCCTGCACGGAGTCCATCCCAAGTTGATGTATATCCTCCAGCACCGCTTTGCCGTGGACATCCTCAAACCCCGCCTTGGGAACAATCTCAAACCGCCATTGCTTCACATTCAATCCTTTTCATAATGACTGCCAACAAACGCGCTTTCTGCATCCAATAAGAAGCCGTTTCTTCATCGCTCAAATGCCATCAATTATCGCCGAACCCTAACCGATGCAATCCCACCTGTCAAGATTAAACCCCCATAGTTGACGTCATAAAAGACATAGATTGATCTAAAAATGGTTCTTGCCCAAGCCCCACGCAAAATCCGTTCGCAACGTTATAAACGGGAAATTCTGCAGCAGCGATGCAGCGGCAAAAGCGGGTGTTGGGGGAATTGAGGTTGCTTTTTGGGCAGGAAATGGCAGTTCTTTAGGCGATAAACGGTGCACCATCAACCGTATGGACAGTCCAAAAGCTGAAAGGATGCCCGGGGGCTCCGCTCGGAACATTACCGATCTCACCGTGATGTTTCCGCGGCGTATGCACCCTGAAGGCGGGTCAGCGTACTGACTGCCTCATCCCTGACGCGGCACCGGCGCTACCGCGTGCGTCCAAACATTGACACGGCCTATTTAGTCTGACCAAAGACCCATTCATGGTCGGCCGCCTGATAGTCCAGAATAGCGTCCGCCTCAAAATAAAGCCCTATTTCATAGGCCGCCGAGTCGGGGCTGTCCGAACCGTGCACCAGGTTATACCGCCGGCTGGCGCCGAAATCGCCGCGAATCGTGCCCGGCTCGGCCTCGGTGCCGAAGGTCTTGCCCATCAGCTTTCGGGCCATCGCAATAGCGCCATCCCCCTCCAGCACCAGCACCAGCGATGGCGACGACGCCAAATAACGCACTGCCCCGTCGAAAAAGGGCTTGTTTTTGTGGACGGCATAATGCTTTCGGGCAAGCTCTGTCGAAATTTGAATAAATTTTGCGGCAACAATCGTGAGCCCCTTATCCTCAAATCGGCTCAAAATCCGCCCCACAAGACGGCGCTGCACCGCGTCCGGCTTAAGTATAATCAGCGTTCGTTCAGGCATAGCTGCATCCTCTGGCCAGACTTACCGCATCCCCGGCACAATGAAGATGTCTACCCGACGATTGGCCGGATGGCCCCCGCGATTGGGACGATTCTCTTCGACAGGTTGAAACTCGCCGTGTCCCTTGACCGCCATCCGCGGCTCTTCGACGCCGCTTTGGTTCAGATTATTCATCACCGAGATCGCGCGATGCACCGACAGATGCCAGTTGGTCGGATGCGCCTGGCGAGTCTCGGGACGGCCGATCGGCACATTATCCGTATGCCCGACGATGAGCAGATCAAACTCCTCCGCTTCGGGGCTGTCCATAATCTCTGCGAGCAGATTCAGCGATTCGGCAGCTCCCGGCTGCACCGCGTCACTGCCCAGCTCAAACAGCAAATCGCTCTTGAATCGCAGCGAACCGGTCGCCTCGTCAAAATCAATCATTTCGCTGGCCGCGGCAAATTCCTGGAGCATCACATTCAAATCCAGCGGCAGCGGCGCCCCGACATCCAGCAACTGAGCCTGAAGCCGGGTGATCAGTTGCTCCTTTTCTTCCAGATCCGCCTCAAGTGCCGCCACCAGCGCATCCCGAGCTGCCAGATCGGCGTCAGTGCGACCGCTTATGGCCGCCAGCTGTTGCTCTTTCTGCTGAATCGACCGATTGCACTCGGCCAGAGCCGTTTCCAACTCACCGATTCGATGCTGCTGAATACGGTTCTGCGCCTGAAGATCTTCGTACTGCTCCTGGCTGACACCGCAGCCGGCCACTGTCAGAACAGCCACCGCACCGATCAAAACAAACCCGAAAAAACTGCTCCTGCTCATCGTGATGTCCTTTCATTAAATCAAACGATCGTCTGTGTCTCTATACCGAATAATTGGTCTTATCCTTTGGTTTATCGGCAATTTAGTTCCAAAACTCGCAAAAATCTATTTTTTCTTCTTTTTCGGCTTCTTTGGCTTCTTGGCCTTCCTTTCGTTTGCCTTTTTAGCCGTTTTGGGCTTTTTATCGCCTTTGGTCGTGGTCATCGCCAACATCACCAGCACCAGCAGTGCCAAGCCGCCTGTCACATACCAGATCAGGCTCACATCCGCCATTGCCGTCTCGAGAAAGACCTGCACCAGAGAGGGCGTCACACCCTGCACGGCCGCTGTGACCGCAATCGCCCCCAGTACCAGTGCCGCCACCGGCATAAACATCATCACACCATACAGTGTCGAGGCCGGGTCCTCCCGGACGACGGCCGCCATCTGAGCCCCCTGGGGGACAGCCGCGGCCGCAGGGCCAGGCATTCCGGCCTCACTGGCGGATTTTGCGGCTTCGGGCTCTTCTTCCAGTTCCTCTGTTTCGTCAGACAGCCCAATGTCATCGGGCGCCGCCTCGGCGGCCGCATCGCCGCCCTCAGCCCCGGTGGGCAAAATGTCGTCCAGAACCGCCCCCAGCGAGGTGTCGTCGGCCTGCAGCGACAAATCCAGCAGACCGGACCCGCTGCCAAAGCTTTCAAGATTGGAATCGGCATCCAAGT
>PXAQ01000094.1 GCA_003567095.1 Phycisphaerae bacterium | reverse complement strand
TTCACCTCCGCCGGCCAGTGGGAGAAATACTGGCGTGAAAAACTAAGAATCGACGACAACGTCATGCTTGTTCTAAAAACAATCAAAGTCAAAAATCCCCAAACTTTGGGACGATAATAAAATTTTAAAAATTTTTTGCCGCGCAACCGCAGCTGCGGGCCGCTTAGGCGTGACAGAGCCGGTCAACGCGGCTGTGAAATATCCGTAAATTGTTATATAAAAGAGACTTGTATTGAAACTTGTGGGGCGGACAAGACGGCTTGATAGTGCTTCTTTGGCCGGCACCGGTGCCGCTGTCACGGCAAAATAAAAAATGATGTATGACTGCAGCGGCAGATTTGTCTATACTCATAGTCCAATGGCAATGCGATCGCAGACAACTGAAAATGAGTCCATGTTGGCGCTGGCGGCCAGTGGCGGCGACCGGGATGCCTTGCAAACACTGCTTGAGCGAAACTGGCTGTGGCTCAAGGGGATGGTGATCGCGCGGGTGTACCGTCTCGATCTGACCGACGACATCTTGCAGGACATCTGTATAAAAGTCATCGACAACATTGATACTCTCAAGGAGCCGGAGCGCTTCCGGCCGTGGCTGGCAACCATTGCCCGGCGGGAAATTGTCAATTTTCGCCGCCAGCAGGCCCGGAAAAGCGCGTTGCTGCAGCAGTTGCAGCAGGACGCCGAGGTGCCCGAGTCTGTCGGCCTCCACCAGAGGCATTGGTCGCAAGAGGCCTGTGAGTCGATTGTCGAAGCTTTAAAACGGATT
The DNA here is from genome assembly GCA_003567095.1 of Phycisphaerae bacterium. The sequence goes on along the minus strand of PXAQ01000094.1, from coordinate 2,662 downwards.
CCGGAAAAGTATCGCGAAGTGTTTATTCTCAAATATATCAAGGACTATTCGTATGTGCAAATCGCCGAGGCCTTGGACATTCCGTTTACGACCGTCCAGATTCGCCTGACGCGAAGCCGGCGGATGATATACGACATGGTCCAGGAGCGTATGCGGCACCGAAGTAATCCCAAATAGACAGGGGTCACAATGGACAACGACAGACTTGAAATCCTGATAGGCCGGTTTTTTGACGGCGAGATTGAGCCCAGCGAAATGCGGCTGCTCAATGCCCAGCTTGCCAGGGATCCGCAAGGCCGACGTCTTTTCGAAGAGTATCAGTCTTTGCACAAACTGGCCCAGGCTGAGATTGCCACGCTGGCCGAAGAGGGCCGCTCGTTTGAGTCGGTATTTGCCTCCGCTTGGCAAAAGAGGCCGCCCAAAGGCCGCCGTGCGTTGCGCCTGCCGGCCGGGACGTTGCGTTTTGTCTCGGGTATGGCCGCAGGGCTGCTACTGGCTGTGCTGGTTCAGGTTGGGATGCGTTCCGGCGATGCGCCGGCCGAATCGGGTGTCGCCTCTGTCGGGTCTGCGGCCGGCCAGATCGACCAAGCGGATATCGAGCATATTCTAATCCGGGCCGCCCAGCGTGCCGCTCCACAGGTCATCCAGGATGTGGATTATTATTACTATGTCGATGATACCGGTCAGCATTGGCTGATCGAGGGTTATCGGGAACATGCCGGCGCCCAACTGGCCCGGTATGAGGATTTATAAGCCCCCTCAAATGGAGAATCAATAGAAATGACACGTGTCCTGTTCAGTATCGGCATTGTTCTGCTGGCGATCTCATCGCTTGTATTTATGCAGCCTGCCTGGGCGGCCGACCAGCACCAGCCGCGAGGCCCCCGCCCGTATTTGGGCGCGCGGCTTAGTGCGGACGTGCCCGACCTGCTGCGCATACATCTGGGCCTGGAGCCTGAGCAGGGTCTGCTGGTGCAAAATATCTATCGTGACGGCCCAGCCGATAAGGCGGGTTTGGCAAAAGACGATATTCTCCTTGGCGTCAACGGCCAGCCGCTGGTATCGGTGCGCGACCTGTATCGCACTATCCGCGAGGTTGGTATCGGCGAGTCGATTATCATCGAGCGCATCCATCGCGGGCAGCTCACCGAAACCGCCGTGAACCTTGAACAGTTGGAGTGGTCGTACCTGCGCGACCGGTCGGGTTGGAAATATCCGATCGAACCTGAGGAAAGTATGGTCATTCGCCCGGGACGAATGTTTCGCATGTCGCCGGGCGAACGGGAATGGATCGAGATACCGCTGGATCAGCTCGAGCAGGAAGAGGATATGCGTGTTCCGGATCTGGACGTGCAGTACCATTTTCTCCATGACGATGGACAGATAGAGTTTACGGTCATCATCGAGGGCAACCCCCATGAACCGGATGCCTCGGTCACGATCAAGACGCCGGACAAGGAGTATTTCACAACCCTGCAGCAGGTGGACAAGCTGCCATCAATCTATCGGCAGACTGTGCTCAGCGATATCGAAAAAGCCAAAGAGACCTACGAGCAGGGCCGCAATCTTCGCATCCCTGCGCACATTGATTTTTCACGATGGCAGCGTCGGCTGGCCGACGGCCGGCATCCGTCGCGATCACAAAGGCGTGGGCCCGACGCGGACGACCAGGACGAATCGCTGACGACCGAGCAGCGGCTGGAGCGACAACTGGAAGCGCTGACCCGCCAGATCGAACAGCTACAGAAGCGCCAGCGCGAACTGGAGGCCGATCTGCAAGACAGACAGCAGCGCTGAATCGGCCCCTGCTCGTTTGTCTACTACTGACCGATGATTTTGACCAGCAGACGTTTTTTGCGCTTGCCGTCGAACTCGTAGTAGAAGATGTGCTCCCACGGGCCCAAGTGCATCTTGCCATCAGTAATTGCCACGACCACTTCGCGCCCCATGACCTGGCGTTTAAGGTGGCCGTCGGCGTTGTCCTCATAGCCGTTGTGGCGGTACTGGCTGTGGGGCTTTTCGGGGGCGAGCTTTTCCAGCCAGACCTCATAGTCGTGATGCAGGCCGGACTCGTTGTCGTTGATGAAGACCGATGCAGTAATGTGCATGGCGTTCAGCAAGCATAAATAGTTACACCTTCTCGTTCCAGCTAAGCGGTTTACAAATGAAGGAGCCATAATGTTATTGTCCAATAATTTTAACCAGAATTCGTTTTCGGCGTTTGCCGTCAAACTCGTAGTAGAAGATATGCTCCCACGGGCCAAGGTGCAGCTTGCCGTCGGTAATCGCCACGACCACTTCACGCCCCATCACCTGCCGCTTGAGATGGCCGTCGGCGTTGTCCTCATAGCCGTTGTGCCGATACTGGCTGTGGGGCTTTTCCGGTGCCAGCTTTTCCAGCCACACCTCATAATCGTGGTGCAGGCCGGATTCGTTGTCGTTGATAAATACAGACGCTGTTATGTGCATCGCATTTATCAAAATAATGCCATCCTTGACGCCGCTTTCGGCAACCAACCGCTCGACTTCGCTGTGAATCGAAATAATCGCCCGCCGCTGCGGCACATCCATCCAGATTTCTTTTGTAAGTGTTTTCATAGGGGTATTTTTACAAATAAAAACCGCATGTCAAGGTTTTTTTAACCGATGATTGACGATAGTA
>PXAQ01000122.1 GCA_003567095.1 Phycisphaerae bacterium | reverse complement strand
TACACCGTGACGGAAGCGGACATCCAATCGGGAACGACCTTGATCAATACGGCGCGTGTGACCACCGATCAGCTGCCCTGCATTACGGAGGCACAGGCGAATACCGAAGTGGCCACGCTGACGATCGTCAAGACGCAAACCGAGGGTCCCAACCCGGTCACGGCAGCGGGCCAAGAACTCGTTTACACCATCGTGGTGACGAATACCGGCAGCATGGATCAAACCGGCGTGGTCGTGACCGATACGCTGCCCGACGGCACGAGCGTTACGCTCACCGACCCCGAAGAGTCGGAAGTCGCCGACGGCATCCTGCAAGTCGGCGAGACGTGGACCTACACGGTAATCTACACGGTCACGCAAGACGACATCGACGCCGGTGAGACATTGGTTAACGCGGCCAGTGTAACGACCGAAGAGGTTTCGGGACCGACCGAGACCAGTACGGCCACGGAACTGGCGCTGCTGACCATCACAAAGACACAAACGGAGGGTCCCGACCCGGTAACGGCAGCGGGCGAAGAACTCGTTTACACGATCGTGGTGACGAATACTGGCAGCATGGACCAAACCGGCGTGGACGTGACCGATACGCTGCCCGACGGCACGATCGTTACGCTCAGCGACCCCGATGGCATTCTGCAAGTCGGCGAGACGTGGACCTACGTCGTCCGTTATGAGGTCACTCAGGCGGATCTGGATGCGGGTGAGACTCTGATCAACACGGCGACCGTAAAGACGAGCCAGTTGCCCTGTGGAACCTCGGACGACGCGAGCACGCCAGTGGAGCAAGATCCGTCGCTGACAATCGAGAAGACGCTGACCGAGGGCAGCCCGGATTCGGTGAACGCCGCCGGTCAACGACTGACCTACGAGATCGTGGTCGAGAATACCGGCAACATCAGCCTGACGAATGTGGTTGTTTGGGACAGCCTGCCGGACGGCACGACGGAATTTTTGGCGAATCCGGACGAATCCATGGAAGAAGACGGCATCCTGCAGGTCGGCGAGACGTGGACCTACACGGTGACCTACACGGTCACGCAAGCCGATCTGGACGCCGGCGAGGATTTGATCAATACGGCATACGTTTTCACGTGTCAAGTCCCCCCGACGTCCGACAGTGAAACCACACCGGTGGTGCAGGAGCCGGAACTGGAGGTCGTCAAGACACAAACCAATGACGCCGAAGTACCCACCGTCACGGAAGCCGGGGAAGTCCTGGAATACCAGATCGTGGTCACCAACACGGGCAACATCAGTCTGACCGGCATCACCGTAACTGACACGCTGCCGGACGGGAACGTGGGAGCGGTACAGGGCCCCTTCGACGACGAAGGCGAGCAGATCATCGCCGGCAGCCTGGCGGTCGGTGAAGCCTGGATCTACACGGTCAGCTACACCGTGACGCAAGCGGACATGGATTCCGGCGACGACCTGGTGAATGACGTCAGCGTCGTGACTGTGGAACTCACCGATCCGACGGAAGACGGCGCAACGACGCCGGTCACCCAAGAGCCTTCGCTGACAATCGAGAAGAGCCAGACGGGCGGCCCGGATCCGGTGGACGCCGCGGGCCAGGAACTGACCTACACGATCGTGGTCACCAACACGGGCAACATCAGCCTGACCGATGTGGACGTAACCGACACGTTGCCCGACGGCAGTGCGGGGACGTTGACCGGTCCGGTCGAGTCCCTCGACGAAGATGGGGTCCTGCAGGTCAATGAGACCTGGACGTTTACGGTGACCTACACCGTGACTCAGGACGATTTGGATGAGGGCCAGGACTTGGTCAACACCGCCAGTGTGGTGACCGCTGAACTCACCGAACCGACCGAAGACGAGGCGACAACGGGTGTCATCCAGGATCCGGGAATCAGTCTCTCCAAGGAGGCCGTTTTCGACGACGGCGGCGATGGTTTTGCGGATGAGGGGGATGTGATCACGTATACGTTCACGGTCACCAATACGGGCAACGTGACGTTGTTTGACGTGACGATCGAGGATCCTCTGGCGGGATTGAGTTCGCTGGAACCGACCAGTTTGTCCAGCTTGGCGCCGGGGGCGGAGTTCGAGTTTACAGCCACTTACGCGTTGACGTTGGATGATCTGGACGCGGGTGAGGTCGAGAACACGGCCACCGTCCGTGCGGAAGCGCCGGGTGGCGATCCGGACGATCCGGAGGATGACATCACGTTTACGGACGGGACGTTGGTCGCATATGTCGTGCCGGCCAGCTTGTCCGGGACGGTGTATATCGATGTGAATAATAATGGCCAGCTGGATCCGGGTGAAATCGGGATCCCCGGCGTGACGGTGTGGCTGGTCGGTGAGGACACCGACAACAACCCGGTGGAAGCGGCGGTGGTGACCGATGCGGACGGCAACTTCCAGTTCATCCGCGTGCCGCCCGGCACGTATTCGCTGATCCAGGTCCAGCCGGCCGAGTTCATCGACGGGAAGGATACGCCGGGGACGGTGGACGAGCAGGTGCGTGGCGAGGTCGAAACGACGGATCTGATCGTCGGGATCGAACTCGGTCGGAACGACGCGGGCGTCGGCTACCTGTTCGGCGAACGCGGGTTGCGGAACCCGTCGAAGCAGCAACTGCTGACCAACACGGGCAGCCTGGACTTCCTGGACCGCGAGCCGGGTAGCGGTGTGACGGATGTGCTGGAATTCGATTGGTCAGACGCCGATTCGCTGGAGTTCCCGCCCCTACGTCTGAAACTGCTGGACGACATCACCATCGTTCAGGGAGAAGACATCGATCCCATTTCCTTGCTTTCGAATCCGGTCATTCCCGGCACGGAGATCAACTTCGATTACTCCGTCACCAGCTTTTACCAGCTGCGCACCCAATATAACCTGACTCGACCCGCTTCCGACTATTATGAGGATTTTCGTGGCAGTGGCGAGAAATACCTGCTCAATCCCAGTGGAATCGATGGTGTGAACCGCTGGTATTACATCCTGGACAACGGAGATTTCTACCTGTTCACCGGCGATCCCCGCTCCAGTCACCCCAGTTCGCTGAAAGGCGATTTCATCACGAACGTGGGGACCGACGCGTATGACAACCCAGCCCTGATTCACGATGCGGAACCAATCCCGGCAGGGGAGCCCGTCCAGATCGTATTCGACACGCAAAACGATCCCCAGATGAGCGTTCACGTCGATGTAGGGGTCTTCGGCGAATTCCTCATTTCGGTAACAGCCAGGATCGAATCCAGTTCCGACACTCAAACGTTCCAACTAACCGTCCAGGAGGCGACTACAGCGGCTCCCGTGCTGGAACCCATCGACGACTTGGAACTCGTTTCCGGAGACGAGGTTACGGTGGACATCTCTGTAAGCGACGACGACACACCGATTGATGAGTTGGACTTTTCACATTCCACGTTGGATGAATCGGAGCTGTATTTGCTGCGCATCCAATATAACCTGACTCGACCCG
>PXAQ01000176.1 GCA_003567095.1 Phycisphaerae bacterium | reverse complement strand
CGGGGAATGTCGCACGTTGGGAGCGCCTGGTGCACGATATCCGGCAGCCTACGCGTATCGGGCCCAACCCGGATGGGAACGAGTTGGTGCAGGCCACAGACTTCCGGTTGATCCGCGGGGCGGGGGCGGTCCGTGGGGCTGAGGGGGCCGAATATGGGGTCGCATGTTATCCACCCCTCGCCTGGGACAGTCCGACACGTATGGAGTTTATCAATCAGGTCATACGGCAAGAGATGCGCATGACTGACGTATTGTATCTCACTGTCCCGCCGTTGCTGGTCGCACATGGGGACCGGTTCTTTCAGCAGCCGCTACGCCCCATATACTCCGCGGATATCCCTGTGGTACGCAATGAGCTGATAGACCTGCACTACGCACCTTTCGACTTCATCAATGCGTTCTGTACGGCGTTTGCCCTGCTCCGTGAGCGGGGGTTATATAGCGAGCTTGCGGCGTCAACGGTACTCTGTGCTATGGCGCTGGATGAAGACTTACGGCGTTGTACAGAGGCGCCATACCCGCTGTACAGTAACCAGCGGTACGCCTACCCCGACGAACCCTTTGGGGGCGACTATACCCGCCTGTATAACACTCCGATCGGGCACGGGGTGGGCGCTTTCGAGGGTATCCCCGAAGACGCCCTGGACGACGAAGACGAAGACGAAGAATACGCCGATGGGGCCGCAGGCCCCGGCTGGTAACGCATTACTACGGTAAAGGAGGGTGTCGTATGGCATCTACCGACTGCCAAGTCGCTGACGGCAAAGGGAACACGATGACCGCATCTATCACATCTGCCCGGCGTGCGGCACGCCTCTGGGCCCGTGCACAGCGCGGGCCCAGTACGTGGCTATCAGGGTGTGCAGCCGACCATAACGCAGCCTTCTACTTTGGGCCGGGGCTCACGCTGCAGAGCGGGGAGCTCGTCGACTTACACCCCGGATACGGTGTCCTCAGTGCTGTCACACGCGCTGATGAACCATTTATAGCTGCTCTGCTAGACATTTTATCTGGTAAGGCACTCGGTAAGGGATGCACGGCGATCTCGCCTGAGAGTGTTCCGACAGTGCACCTGCAATACGATCGCCGTGGGAGCGTCCAGCTCACCGCGCGGTCGGCTCACTACGGGGCGTTCACACAGCGCATCCCGTATCGGCAGTTCGCCTACTGTGAGGAGCACGTTATACCGATCTCGCTGTTGGTGCTTGGACATGTGTACCGAGCCATCGATGCGATCGATATTGCTGGGACGTATCGCCAGCATAATGCGTTGGAGCGCCCCACGGCGCTCTCGTCCAAGGACTATGGTCACGAGGACGTGATATGTACGGCGTGCGAGGTGTGCCCCGTATTCCGACGTCTCATTATCTGCTAACCCTTCTTTTGAACGAGGTTTCTATGTCTGAAGCAATGCCACGCTCTGTCGCGGTGACTGTCCAGTCAACCATCGATGTCAGTGACCCGGTGAGCAAGATCATGTCCCTGGAACACGGGGACCGTTTCCTGAGTGATATCCTGCACGGTACGTCTCTGGTGCGTTTTCATATCGCCAAACCGGTCGGTGACAGTGAGTCCGAAGACCTGGGGTGGCTCCTGGTCGATCAGGATATCGACGCCGACGCCAGTAGCAGCAAGGCCGCGCATGTTGGGCGGTGGGTCATGTCCCAGCTGTCCGACCACGGCCGCGTGAATATCGAACTCCTCGAGGAGAACGATCCTGGCTGGTACTGGCTGGGCCGCGATGCGATCGGGACCCTGGTCGCAGCCCTGTACGGTCAGCTCCTGCAGCGCAACTTGGCCGAGGTGGTTCCGGACATCGCGTCGTTTGACGACGTGTGCAGTATGGGGATCGACGCGCGGCAAGCTGCGCTCGAGAACGTACTGTCGGACGACCTCGTCTATGATGACGAAGGACGTTTGCTGACATGAACGACGCACTCGATACCATCGCTGAATATATGTCGGCCTTCATCGACACCTCGGTGGTCCCCCCGCGCATTTCGCGCGAGGGGGCCCGGCAGCTGTGTACGCAGTTCGCCACCCTGCTGAACAAGCCATATGCAGAGGTGGCCGCAGCGTTGAGTGCGTCCACCTGTCTGAGTATACAGGAGCTACCAGCTATCCTGGAGCGGTCGCAGACCGTACGGCTACAGTGGAGCGAGCCACGAACGGGGGTCGACGAGGAGGGGCAGGAGGTGACAGTTCCTGTCGACTTGTCAGCCACCGCGGAGGGTTGCGTGCGGATGGAGCGACACAAACGTCGCTGTGCGCGCCCCTCTATCACAGATGTGCCCGAGGACGTGTTGCTCGCCGACTTTTTCACGGTCCACTGGGCCCTTGTATAGGAGCATACCATGCGACGATGCATCGGTACGAGGCGTGATGGGCAGCAATGCACCGTAACCGCGATCCCAGGCGAGGAGTACTGTATGCGTCACCGCCCTAAGGATCGCCCGCCTATAAGCTCGCAGGAGGTCAGCCGTCTACGTGCGGCTGAGAAACGGAGCGCTGAACGCGAAGTCCGACATTGCCGGCAGTGCGGTAGGCCGGTCTACAGTAAGCTCATGTCGTTCTGCTTCACCACATGCGCCAACCGTTATCGCGCCCGGAAGGACGCGGGGGAGTAATGCCATGCTCTGTTACAGAGATATGACGTTCTGCACATTTGATGTATTATGTGTGAACGCCACCGAGTGTCCTCGGCCCCTCACGGCCCAGATACGCGCAGAGGCCGAGCGATTCGGGCTTGGTGTCTGCCTATTCCTTGAACGCCCAGACTGCTTTACGCAGCGAGAGGAGAAAACCTATGCCGAAAGCCCAGCTGACATTCCACCCGAGTCCTGACCGCCCCGAGGAGCGCACCGCGCTCTTAGCAGCACTGCATAGTGCTGAGATCGGGTCGGCGGTCCATACCGCCGATCAGCAGCTGCGCACGATCGAGCGCCACCATACGGGGGTACCGGAGGGTACCATTAACGAGATCATGAGAGCCCGTCAGGAGCTGGGAGCGATTCTCGAGCTGTTAATGTACGAGTAACCGACGACGCACCCCTGTTCCCCTCCGGGAGCGGGGGTGCATTGTCTCATAACGGGAGGGGTAGCCAATGAGGGTATCACACGGACACTACACAATCGATTCCACCGACAGCGGTGTGGATATCTTCGACGCCGGCGCCTGGATCCTGACGGTGACCGCGGAAGACTTGATAGCAGAGGGAACCGTGCCCCCTGACGACGAGCACGGATGGGCTGCATACGGCCAGCGGCTGGTGTATAACCGGGAGTAGGCCTGCACACACTTCAACCACAAAGGGAAGCTCATTATGCTGAGCAGCGAAAATGACGAGATTCTGTATCACGACGCGCAGACGGTTGAAACCGTCGCCACGTTTCACGCCGCCGAGGCCCAACCGTTGATCGTGGTGGGCCCCCCGGGTGTCGGTAAGAGGGAGATCATCGCGGATGTCGCGTGTAAGCG
>PXAQ01000110.1 GCA_003567095.1 Phycisphaerae bacterium | reverse complement strand
GCCGACAGACGGCCTCTTCAACCATCTGCCGGTACACATCCTTCTTACGGCCAAACACATCATCGTCATCGTCCTGCTGGATCAGCGTCTCAAAAATCAGCGCCAGCGCCGCCGCGATCATTGCCGTCTTCAAACGCCGCAAACTGTTTTCGTTCATCGCCTCCATCATCGCCGGCGTCAACTCCAGCCGATCCGACACCATCCGCTCGGCCATCGCCCGCTGCGGCGCAAAGGTGCTGATCCGCCAGATCAGATTGCTGCCGACACCGACCGCAATCGGCGGTTCTGTCACATCGCCGCGCAGCACCGAGACGATCAACTGCGTCGCCGAGACCACCTCCACGATCTCGTAGCACCCGTCAATCACACTGTCGATGCTCGCCAGGTACAGCACATCACCGGCCTGCACACCCGCGGCAACAAAATCCTCTCCCGTCGCACTGAACGACGTACCATTCAGCGCGGCGCTGCTGCCGCGGCCATACTGCTGATGCCCAATCCGCCAGCTCTTAAACAGCGCCGGCTCAAACACCAGCAAATCCACGTCCTTCGTCAACATACCCACTCCTTCCTCACGTTTGCCTTTTTACATTTACGCTTTTCCTTTTTAATGGGTCGGGGCCGCCTCCTCCACACCCCCTCGACCCCGACCCAAAGTCCTTACGCCAGGTCCAATCCATGTATCATCCCATGCGCCGCCTCGTTGCGCAGCTCCAGCGTATACTCGCCGATCAACTCGCCGCACTCATAGTCGCCGGCACTGGCCAGCGGTTTGAAATGAAAGCTGCGCCCGGCCAGCGGCATCACGCTGATTCGCGACGAATCCAGCAGCAGCACCGCGTCCTGCGGCATCCACCGCGTCGTCACAATCCGGCACACCCCAAAATCACTCTCGTACAAACTGACCATATCGCGATACGCCGTATCACTGGCACCATAGCCCCGCACCGCCGACAGAAACGCGTTGATCTGCCGTTTCTGGTATCCGCCGACAACGATCAGATCGACGCTGCCGCTGCTGTTTTCCCAGATGCGCCGCAGCGCATAGTTCAGCTTGGCCTCGTCAAGCCCGTCGCCCGCCGGAAACCCGGTATCGCCCGGGGCAAAGATATTCGTCGCCAGGTGCGGGACAATCCCGCGCATCGTCCGGCGCACGGTCGAGCTGCCCTGCGGATTGGCCGTAGGCATCCCGCCGTTGATGACGGTGTTTTCCAGATCGCGCAGCAGTTCGCGCAGACGCTCCTGCTTCTGGTAGTCCATCTCGTCGTCCAGCCCCAGTTGCGTGGCCGCCAGCTCCGAGCCGCTGATCTCCACCGCCGCGGTAAAAATCTGCGTCCAGTTGCTCTTGCGCACGCGGCTGGTAAACCGCGCCTCGGGCCGGTCGGCCCCTTCCAGCGCCGCGTTGCCCAGGATGTTCAGCGTCTGGCCGTCATCGATATCCTCCGGTGTGGTGCCCGCATAACCCCGCACCACCGTCAGCGTATTGCCGCTGATAGCCGTCACCAGCATCAGCTCCCGCGAGCCTTCGATCTGAATCTGATCGCCGATGCGAAACCGCGAGCCGTTGGCCGTGTCAAACTGTGTCGTACTGGCCGGATCACTGATCATCAGATCGTTGACAACATCCTTGTTCGGCAGCAATTCATCCTCCAGCCATTCGTGATGCGTACTGCCGGCCGCCCGCAGCGAATCGCCCAGCACATCCAGCAGCGGCGTCTCATACGGCGAGACAATCGAAATCAAATCCGACACATCCTCGGCAATCTCCGGCAGCGTCGGCCCTGCACTGTATGTCGCTTTTCCTGTAAATGCCATTTCACTTGCTCCTTTCCACTAATTCTCGTTCTCATTAACCCTTGTCATTCCCATCTGACTCTTGTCATTCCCGCGCAACCCTTGTCATTCCCGCGAAGGCGGGAATCCAGTCGCCGCGTAACCTCCATACCCCCGCCTCCGCAGAGATGACGTCATTTGCCATCCACCTTCTACCTTCTATCCTCTATCCTCTGACATCTGTCCTCTGACCTCACACATACCGCCGTCTGAGCCGCAGGTACGCCTGCATATCCGCCCGGCTGCCGCTGTGGGCCGCCTGTGTGGCGGCGCTGTCCAGTGTGCTTGCCGGGTCGCTGCGATGCTTCAGGCCCGCCGTCCTGACCGGCGCCGCATCCTGTTTATCCGCGGCAAACAAATGCGCCTTGTCGCTGCGAAGCTGCTCGATGACCGCCTCGACATCCCCCGATTCGTCCTCGTCCAGCCGCGCCCGCGCCAGCAGCAGCGTCGTCTCCAGGTCGGTCGTGCCTGCCGCGGTCAAGGCCGCTCGCAAAGCCTGCTCCTGCCGCACCGCCGCAAGCTGCTCGCCCAAGCCTTCCGCCGCCTGCCGCTGCTGCAGCAACGCCTCCTGCGCCTCGGCCAGCGCCTTCTCGGCCGACTGCGCCCGCTTGCGATACCGAATCGCCTCAGCCATCGGCACCGTCTTGTCCAGTTCTGTACCGCCGGCTTCCAGCCGGCTCTCTTCTGCACTGGCAGTTGCTTCTTGACCGTCCATAAAAAACCCCTTTCTGAAAAACATTGTTTACAATTTTCAAAAACATCTTATACTAAAAGGCGATATATGTTTTGGTATATTCAATACAGAAGCAATCAACAAGGAGCTTAAAATGCTTGACTTGCCAAACTGGATTTGGAATACATTGTTTATAATCTTATTTATCTTTGTCTGTCTCATGTTGTGGCTTGATCAACGTAGCCAAAAGTCCAATAACGTGATCCCAAGGCAACCTGTTTACCGTTTCAAGAAATATCGAAGAAAACTCACAAAAGGGGCTGATATAATTATTCTATTGTTCATTTTGTTTAGCACTATTGTTTATGGGTTTATGTTTTTCTCAATAGCTCCGCCTCCTGATATTCCTTATAACGATGACCAGGAAATTGCTCGACTGGCTCTATCATCCAACATTCTTTTGTTATTGAATTATTCTACTGCCACTATTTTTATGGCAAGCCTTCTTTCACCATTCGAAAAGCACATTACATTAACAAAACGGCTGATACTTGTTGCAATGTGCTGCATACCTTTGGTCTTGGGGACTTTCTATGTCATATTAGACAGTTCTCAAAATTTAATTTCTTATGTGAAGGTTTTACTATATACCTTTTTTCCCGTTGTTTTTATCAATTGGCCTGCAATTCTGTTGGGAAGGCCCTTCGTGGAATTTTATTCGAAGCTATTTAGAAAAATCCCATTCCTGCCGAATTCAGAACCGACCGAGAATCCCGAAACTAATGATTTTTCGGATTAATCGGTTTTCGTAGGATGGGCTTTAGCCCATCACATTATTAAATTCTGCACAATCTGCGAAATCCGTGGTTTGCCTTTTTACCTTTACTCTTTTACTTTTCCTCCTCGCCCAGCGGATCGGCAAACACCACCTCGATGTCGCGCTCCTGCGGCGCTGTCGCATACACCCCGGCCCTGTCCAGCAG
>PXAQ01000144.1 GCA_003567095.1 Phycisphaerae bacterium | reverse complement strand
GGCCGGGATGCGCAATGTCCTCGACTGTCAGCGGATGAAGCCCGAGTCGGCTGCCGACCTTTTCAAGCACCTCTACGTCGTGGATACCGTCGATATTGAGCCACACAACACCTGAGGAAGGTTGCTTTTCAAAACAGTCCTCAATGTGCTGCTGTGTTTGCTCGGCCAGCGCATTTTGATCATAGGCAATTTGTGTCATCCGAACGGGCTGACCGGCACGGTCACCGACATAGACAGCCGTTCCCGGAGGCAACCCGGCCTTTTGCGCAGCGGTAGCGAAAAAACGAAAACTTTCTCTCTTTAATGCCATAGTTCATCTCCTTTCAGCACTGGACTCTTCAATCAACACCGCACGGCCGTTGTTCCATTCCCAGACGTGTACCTGCCCGTCGGGGGTAATCTGGAGAAAATTGTTCCGCAGGCCAACCCAGCAGCCGCTGTTGGCATACCAGCGTCCAAACATCCCGGCCTTGTGCGTGTGGCCGGCAACGAGATAATCGTAGCCCATTTGACGCCGATCCTTTTGGTACAGCGCCATAATTCCCTTGACGCGGTCCGGGTCCTGGGTCGGCGTAAGCGATTCAGAGACGCTGTGGGGCGACTCGCCGGGGGGAGCCTTTTCAAACAGATTGACCGAGTTATTCCACAGCCACATAAAGGACCGACCGATCCTGAGAAGCGTCTTTTCGGTCAACCCGCCGGCCGACAGCAGCGGCGAGCCTTTGCGGTCTTCAATGATCCCGCCGAGAATGGCCAGAATCCGCCCCCATCGCGGCCGGCCGTCCCGGTTGTAGGGCTCGACCTCGTGGCCGTGCACAAACCGAAACGTCCGATGTCCGATGGTGCGGGTAAACGGCCCGCTCATTCGCTCAAAAAAAGGGTGATTCAGCAGGCCCGTGCCGACCAGGTCCGCCAAGTCGGCGTCGTGATTACCGACAACATACGTCGCGTTCAGCTCCGCAAACCGCTCAATCAGCGGCATCCGGTGCACGAGTACCCGCCCGACATTGGCCTGCCAAAACTCAAACAGGTCGCCGAGAATGATCAATTCTGCCTCTTGCCGCCGGACATAGTCCAAAAACAGGGAAAACTGGAGTTCCTTGCCGTCGGCGGCAAAGTTATCCCGCGGCCCCCCGTCGCCCATATGCAAATCGCTGACGATAATAATGGATTTCTGCTGCATCATACGTAAATGCTAAAGTGATGCCCCCGGAAATACAATATTTTTTCGATTCAGCCCTTCCGGCTTGGGCAGTTTGCAAAAACCTTTTGCGGAAAAAACCCATTATCGGATCGGCACGGCATCGGGATCGATGTTGAAGCGTTTGTCACGGGACAGGATCCGGCGGCCGGTGGCGGTCACGAGGACGTCGTCTTCAAGACGTACCCCGAAGCGGCCGGGCAGATAGACACCCGGCTCGATGGTGATGACCTGGCCGGGCTCAAGTGTGGTTTTTCTGTCCGACGGCGCCAGATTCGGTCTTTCGTGGACGTTCAGGCCCAGGCCGTGTCCGGTGCCGTGGCCATACACCGGAAAACCGGCCTCTTGAATGACCTTCCGGGCGGCCGCGTCCACCTGGCAGACCTTAACGCCCGGCCCGACGGCCTGAATCGCCGCTGCCTGCGCCCGCGCGACGGCCTGGTAGACCCGGCAAAAATGATCGCTGGGCGTGCCGACGGCAAAGCAGCGTGTCGTATCGCTGGTGTAGCCCTCATAATTGGCCCCAAAATCCAGCAAAACAGTGTCGTTTTTGCGAAGTTTTCGCGCCCCGGGCTGGTGGTGATTGCGCGAGCCGTTGGGTCCAAAACAGACAATCGTCTCGAACCCCTCCGTCGCGCCGCTGCTGCTGAGCCGGTACACATACAGCGCCGCCAGTTCACGCTCTGTAATGCCGGCCTTGAGATGCGACAGCGCCCAGTCCATCGCGTCAAAGGCGATCCTGGCGGCACGTCGGATCAGCCGGACCTCCTGATCTGTTTTGAACTGACGCAAATCCTCGACGACCCCCCCGACCGGCTTGACCTTGACCGAAAGCGCCTTTCGCAACGTTTTTAACACCGCCACCGTGCAGCGGTCCTCCACGCCCAGGACCTTGACACTTCGGTGTGCGCCAAGCAGGTCGTTGACCGCTTCGGCCAGCGGGCCTGTGCGCTGGACAATCCTGCACCCAAGACATTGCCCTTCGGCCTGTTCACTGTAGCGGCTGTCGGTAATCAAAATAACAGACCGCCGCAGAACCAGCAGCCAACTGTCATGCCCGCCAAAACCGCTCAGGTACCGGACATTTTCGAGGCCGGTGACAATCAGCCCATCCAGCTTTTCGTCTGTGAGACGCCGCCGCACCGCCTGAGTACGCTGCTTTATTTGTGTTCGATCCATCGGGCACTTTCACAAAAAAAAAACCAGTGTTCATCATCAGATAGCGGCCAATATAAAAGCAATGCCCTGAACCGCAAACAAAATTCTTGCCAGTTTACTGAGCCCCTCGCGGTGCAGGATCTGCGGATTAAATTCATGTCCAGCAGCGTCCCGCCGGTTCGGCTGGAGTACCCTGTTATTTTCATCGTTATGGATTTGAGGTGCCGAATTTTCTTTTCATCGCTGATTGTGTCAGGTACAGTAGTGAAAGGATAAGGAAAATGGATGTTTATGGGCGCAGATAACACCGGACAACTTGGTCTTTCGATTGTGATTCCGACGTATGAGGAATCCCGCAAAGTGTGCGGCGACATTGCCGCCGCGGCGGCGTTTCTGTCGGAATTTCCGGACGGCGGCGAAATCCTCATTGTCGACGATGGCAGTCGAGATAAAACCGCCCAGGTGGCCCAAAAGTGCGCCGCCCACACCGCCATCCCCGTACGGGTACTGCAGCTGGAGCGCAACCGCGGCAAAGGCTGCGCTGTTCGCACCGGCATAGCTCAAACGCGGGGACGTTATGTGATGTTCGCCGACAGCGGCTGCTGCGTGCCGTATGAAGAGACGATGACGGGCATCAAACTGATCCAGAACGGCCCATGCCAAATCGCCCACGGCTCACGCAGGATGCATGTCAGCCATATTCATCGTCCCCAATCATGGTACCGCCGGCTCTGTTCGCGGCTGTTTCATTGGCTGCTGATTCACGATCTTAAGCGCCTGGCCAACCTGACCGACACCCAATGCGGATTCAAGGTCTATGACGGCGACGTTGCACGCCGCCTGTATGCCCAGGCTGCTATCGACGGCTTTATGTTTGACGTGGAAATCATCCTGCTGGCGATGAAACATGGCTATACGATATCCGAATTTCCGGTTGACTGGTCATGGGATCCGGACAGCCGCCTCAAGCCCACACGTGAAGCCTTCAGGGTCCTGCGGGATCTGGTTTGGCTCAAAAACCAATACGGCGATGTACTCAAAAAGCATGACCGTCCGACCGGTATAAAAAAACGACCGCGCTGAATCGGAGTGCCGTTCAACCCGGTCGCATCGTGACAATTTCATCGACACCTGTAACGGATGTCAAGATGTCGTGCTAAAATTACTGCGTCCCAGAAACCCCTTATTTGCGTCTTCGCAACAGCGCCATGCCGCCCAAACCCAGCAACGCCATCGTGGCTGGCTCAGGAATACACCAAGTCGATACTTCAAAACTGGCAAGCGCGGCCTGTTGGCCGTCAATGCCGGCGAAACCGAAACAGAGTTTCTCTGATGAGGGATTTGGCGCAATATACCATTCATCCTCAAGCAGCAGCCAGTCAGTACCCTCTATGGGGCTGATCGACCTGCTTATTCTATCAAAGTGACTGTCTGAATCATCGAGAATCCATGAAAGCGAAAGGTCTCCACGAAAAACCGCCGAAACTTCGATAATCTTGTAGGCGTTAGGGATCGGGTTGTTCTCAATATCAACGATGATATTGAATCCATCACCTTCCCAAAAACCTTCAGTATCCCACTGAACAGACCAGTTCGGGGGGGTATTGATTGAGGCAATGGAAAGACCGAATGGGTTACCCTCAGGATTGTCAGGTGCCATACCTTGCGGGCCATCCTCCGTACTAAATGTCCACTTTTGATTGGTGTAAGCGGGACCGGCCAGAACACTCGAAGCCAAAAAACATAGAGCCAAAACCATCAAAATCTTCTTCATCATCATTCCCCTTTAAATCTTGTTGTTAGTCTCACAAACATTTTTTGCGTTTTAGATGCTGCACCAAAATCAGCCCTATTCCCGCCAGCGGCAGCGCCGCCGGAGCCGGAACGACTATCGTATCAATGCTCACCGAACTGACAAAACCGCCGGTACCCCAGAGCTCAAATTCAATATTTTCTTCATACGGCGCCGGGTTAACCCTCCAGCCGATAACCATCGTTCTCCAGTCATCATCATAGTCACTGATAATCTCATAATGAAACCGTGAAACGTCATAATCGCCTGCCACGATGACCTCTGGGTCCATCGTAACAAGTGCTGCTTGATACTCCATCTCAAACCAGATAATTTTGGGCAAATCAGTTCCACCTGAATTCGGGACATAAAAATCCGCAGCCAGCGTATCCCCGGCCCAGACTCCATCACGATTGCGCCACTCACTTTCCCAGCCAAATTCTACACTGTATGGCTGACCTGCAGGGGTGTCAGTTCCCGTAAATGTTGCGTCTGGCGTGCCGTAGGGGTTGTAATAGTCTTCAGGTGTGGCCGGGTTCTGGCCAGTGCCGAACGTCCAGTCCTGCCAAGTCGACCCCGGTGCTCCACGCTCCCATGTCATCAGCCCATCGCTGATATAACTGGGCGCCGCCAGTGCCGCCGAACCAAACACAATTGTTACCGCAAGCAAGAGCTTAATTGATCTACTCATTTTCGTTCTCCCCATAAAAAATTAACATTTAACTTCATCATCCACCTGTAATTTCTGTCTCTAACAACTCAAAAAACGTCTTTAAACAAGTTTTCTCAGGAAACGGACATCTAACCGTGAAATAGAACTGTCGAGAGGGCTTTTTCCCCTTTCACGGACCTTATTTAGTATGGTCTAGTTTACGCCAAAAATAATAAAAAGTCAAGTAGCCATTTGAGGGCATTTTTTCTGGGACGTTATAAGTTGTTTTTCATAAGAGGGTTATGTCGCAAATTTTTTTTATAATTTCTCATTTTTTTCTTTCAGGAAAAACGACGGACGCTAGTTTTTGAAATTTTTTGTAAAAAATTCGTCACAAAATCAGTACTTGAAAGCCCTGATTATCGGCCCAAAAAAACCGGTCAATCAATAAATGTCTGTATTGAAAGAGGTTATGAGGTTTATTGCAGCCATCAAGGAGATTTCCCAGTTCCTCTAGATTGCCTATTTTAACTAAAGATTTTCAACGCACGCGCCCGATAGTGAACAATGTAAGCTGCCCAATTTAACAAACAAAATAATATAAGGGTAATTTGGTAAAACTTAGAAAAATGGGAAGGCAAGAATCTATGATTAAGCAACTCACTCGCGAACGGTATCTGGAGGCTCTTTTGGAAGGTGATCGTATGGTCTGCCGCAGCATCATCGAGCAGGCCCTGCAAGGCGGTGCTCTGGCCCACCACATTTATATGGATGTGATCTGGCCGATCATGGTCGAGATTGACAATCTGTATCGCCAGGACCGCATTTTACCGGCTCAGGAGGCCCTGGCCGCACGCATTAACCGCAGCATCGTCAACCAACTGCAAAACAAACTGCCCCGCCACCCGGCCGTGGACAAGCGCATCGTCATCATCACGACCAACTCTGAGCAGGCCGAACTGGGCGGCCAGATGACCTGCGATTTATTCGAAAGCGACGGCTGGCAGTGTCGCTTTCTCGGCGGGACCGTTAACAATGAAGATATTCTGGAATTCATTCACGGCTTTGCCCCCCATGTCCTGCTGCTGTACGGCTTCAACGGCAAAGAGGCCCCGGCCGTGCGCGAGCTGATCGACCGCATCCGCCAAATCAATGCCTGGCCGGATATGCGGATTATGCTGTCCGGCGGGGTATTTAAACGAGCCGAGGGTCTCTGGGAGGAAATCGGCGCCGATCTGTACGCCGAGACCGCCTCTGAGGCGGTCCATATCGCCTCGCTGCCGACAGAGGCCCTGCCCACACCGGTTCGCACCATCAAACAGCGCGCGCGCAGCAAAAAAACAGACAACCGCTCTCCGGAGCCCACCGTCGCCGCTAAGTGAGACAGTCGAGACGCTTATACCGACCGAATATGCATCGGCCCAGCGACTGTTTCAAGACTTTGAACCGCTGAAATAGTAAAATCTTTTGAATAATTCTGTTGCAAAGAGGCGTTCAAATCGCTATAAGGACTGGCTTGTATATCAGACAATCATTTAACTTGAGTTTGTTAAAAGTACGCTTATGATTCTGACACAGATACTACAGCCGTCCTGCATTAAGGCGCCGCTGGAAAGCAAAGACAAAAACCAGGCCATTGAAGAATTGGTCAATGTGTTGTCAGATGCAGGCCTTCTCAGTGACCGCGCCGAAGCGCTTGAGGCGGTGATGGCTCGAGAGGCCACGCGCAGTACCGGCATCGGCTCGGGCATCGCCATTCCGCACGGAAAATGCGGCGCCGTCAAAGAGCTGATCATGGCCATCGGCATCGCCGCCGAGGCGATTGACTTTGAAAGCATTGACGACAAACCCGTGCAGATCATCGTGCTGCTGATCTCCCCGCCCGACCAGACGGGCCCGCATATCCAGGCCCTGGCGCGGATCAGCCGACTTTTGCTGGACGCCCCGTTCAAGACACAGCTTGAGAATGCCGCTTCGCCGGAAGAGGTGTTTTCGCTGATCAGCGGCAAAGAATCAGAATAACAGCCTGGGCGTCGTCATTTGACGACGCTTTTTTTATTCACAGCACACTAACTGAAATTGCGCAGACAGCCATGCAATGGTTTGGCCAACACATCCGGACGTGCCTGACTCTACTGCCCGGCGCTTTCATCGTCTGCCTGCTGTCGGCCTCCACGCAGGCGCTGGTCGAATCGGTCGGGCCCGACGGCATTGATGCCCGTATCGCTCACCGGCACGGTCTGACCGGCGAGGGGATCGGCGTTGCCATGCTGTCCTCCGGCAATGCACGCGCCTCGCACGAGGCCTTTGCTGTCACTGGGGGCGAACGCGCGGTGATCAATCACGATTTTACCGGTCAGGGTTTGCGGGCCAACTCGCATGATACACAGGTGGCCGGGATTGTTGTCGCCCAAGGCGGCTCGGACTGCCCGGCGTGTCGGGGCGTCGCCCCGGGCGCGCGTCTTCACAGCGCGCGCATCTTCGACGACAGCCTGTCGCCCTTTACGCTGGATCGCGCCTTGCACGAATTGATCGTCAACCAGGGCTGCCGCGTGGTAGTCACCGGCATTCAGATCCCCGCCGGCGCCGTCACGCCTGACGGCTCATCGATCTGGAGTGCGATTTACGATTATTACGCCGAGCATTACGACGTGTTTTTCGCCAACGCCGCCGGCAACAGCGACACGTCGGTGACCGTGTTTGGCGACGCATTCAACGGCGTCACCACCGGCGGGCTGGTCTTGGACCAACAGGGCCGCCACCGCGTGGTCGGCTCAATTTCCAACCCCGGCCCCACACCGGATGGCCGCCGCAAGCCGGACCTGACGGCCCCGGCCCATCGGCTGATGATTCCAAACGCCTCCAGCGACACAGCCTGGTCGGCAGCCGGCTCGACACGCGGCGAAACCAGCTTCGCTGCGCCTCATACCGCCGGTGCGGCCGCTGTGCTGTTGCAGCGGGCCGCGCAGACCGATATGCCCGACGACGCCAAAAGCCTGACCCTCAAGGCCATCGTCGTCAACGCCGCCGATCCGAATGTGCTGGACAAGTCCGGCCAGCCAACAGACAACGATGAGGTCCTCTGGCATCCTGAGCGGGGATACGGGCGTCTGGATGTTGGCGGCGCGATGGCCTTGCTCGAGGCCGGGCGCGTGCATCCCGGCACGACGCTTGAGCAAGACCGCGGCTGGGCCTGCGAAACGCTGGGCTTCTATGAACACCACCGGTACGCTGTGGCCGCCCGGCAAAACCAGCGACTGGTGCTGACGGTGACCTGGCACCGCAGGTTGCTGCGCCGCTCGGCGGCCTCCTACGTCGAAGAGGCGCCGCGCTTTAACCTGCGGCTGGAGGTCAAATCGCCCGACGGGCAGCTGCTGTTCGCCGAATACGACCCGGACAACAATCTTCGCAAAGCCGCCCTGACCTTGCCCCAGGACGGTGTTTACCACATCGACATCCGCAACCGTGTCTTCCAGAAAGACCGCGCCTATGCCCTGGCCTTTGAATTGCATGACCCGCGGTAACACTCTCAGGACACAGGGGTATCGTTATTGCTGCAGAGGTTCCCGTTGGTGGGCAACGATGCAGGATTGCGGTCTTATGTTACGGGATTCGCGCGGGGGGATTTTCGACGCTGAAGCGTATAATTGATATGCCCGGCGGCCCCCGCATCTGGGCGGAGCCGGTCGGTGGCGTGAGATTTCCAAGAGAGACGTCTGTGGGTTTATTTTTTGGGTCACTATGCATGGTCATTTCCTGTAGGATAAGGGTTTCGGTTCAAGGGCGATACTGTTCGGGTTGGTTTCCCGGCGGGCCGCGGCCGGCTTCTTTGATGCGGTAAAATCGAATGTTGCTTTTTGCGGTTATCATTGTCTGCCCCCAGTAAGTTTTTTTGCTGTTCGATTCTGAGATTTATTATAACAGCAGGACGTGTGTTTTTCAAGAAAATAAAAAGAAAAGATTAAGAAAATTTAAATTTTATCAAGAACTCACTATTTCCCGATGTGGTATGCGATATTATCGGTCGATAACTAAGAGACGGCTTAAATTTTTTCAGGGACACCTTCAAATATCGTGGTCAAACGCGTGCGTTTCCAACTTTTCGGCAGGGTTCAGGGCGTAGGCTGCCGGCCTTGGGTTTATCGCCAGGCGCAGCGGCAGGCGCTGACGGGCCTGGTGCGCAATGATGCGGCTGGGGTGTGGATTGAGGTCCAGGGCGAACCGGCCGCTATAGACGCCTTTGGCCGGGCGCTGACAGAGTCCACACAGCCGGACTTTCCGGCGTTGTTGCGTGTCGATCGCTGCCAGGCCGCGGCGGTGGAAACGGTCGCAGGCGAAACCGACTTTCGCATTATCCCAAGCGCAGCCGGGGGCGCGCCCAGCGCCGGCGTAACGCCCGATATGGCGGCATGTGATGCCTGCTTGGCGGAGATCAGCGACCGGGAAAATTTTCGATATCGCTATCCGTTTATCACCTGTACGCACTGCGGGCCGCGGTATACGATCATCAAATCGATTCCGTATGACCGGCCGAATACGACGATGGCCGACTTTGCGTTGTGTGATCGCTGTCGGCGGCAGTACGAGGACGTCAGCGACCGGCGGTTTCACGCCCAGCCGGTGGCGTGTGCGGCCTGCGGGCCGCGGGTATGGCTGGCCGGCAGCGACGGCCAAACGCTTCAGGACGATTCGGACAAGGCGATTGCTCAGACCGCGGCGCTGCTTCGAGAAGGCAAAATCGTGGCGATCAAGGGCATCGGCGGCTTTCACCTGGCGGTCGATGCGCTCAACGACGAGGCGGTGCGACGACTGCGACAGCGAAAGCGCCGACAGGCCAAGCCGTTTGCGATGATGGCCGCCGACATCCAGACCGTGCGGCAGTATACCCAGACCGACACGGTCGCCGAAGCGCTGCTGACCAGTCCGCAGCGGCCGATTGTGCTGCTGGATAAAAAGCCAAACACGGCCATTGCGCCGTCGGTGGCGCAAGGCACACATCGCTTCGGGTTTATGCTGTGCTACGCTCCGCTGCACACGCTGCTGTTTGCCGAGCCGGGCATGTCGGCACTGGTGATGACCAGCGCGAATTTCTCCGAGGAGCCGTTGATCTGCGACAATACCCAAGCCCTCGAGGAGCTGGGCGAGATCGCCGACGCGTTCTTGCTGCACGACCGGGCGATCTTCCGGCAGGTAGACGATTCGGTGATGCACGTCATAGACGACGACGGGGCACTGCTGCGGCGGGCGCGGGGGTTTGTGCCGGAACCGCTGAGTCGCCCGACCCCAAGCAAGCACGTCATATTCGCCGCCGGGGCGGATTTGAAAAATACATTCTGTTTTGCCAAGGGCAATCAGTATTTGCTCAGTGAGCATATCGGGGATTTGGCCGAAGGTCGGGCGTATCGGCATTATGTGCGGTCGGTGCAGCATTTCCAGCAGTTGTTCGACGCGCAGCCGACGGCGGTCGTCTGCGATCTGCATCCGGGCTACCTGTCGTCGCATTTTGCCGAATCGCTGAAGATCGAGCCGCTGATTCGCGTCCAGCACCACTGGGCGCATATCGCCTCGGCGCTGGCCGAGCACCACCACAGCGGCCCGGCCATCGGCCTGGTCGCCGACGGCACCGGCTACGGCACGGACGGGGCGATCTGGGGGTGTGAGTGCCTGATCGCCTCGCTGACGGAGTTCACACGCTTCGGGCATCTGGCGTATTACCCGCTGGCCGGCGGCGACAAAGCGGCCACAGAAGCCATCCGCCCGCTGGTCGGACTGCTGTCGCCGGAAGGGCACTACCCCGCCCTTGAGCCGTATCTGGACCTGCTCGTGGGCATTGAGCCGGATGCGGACAAATTAAGGTTGATTTGTACACAGATCGAAAAGGGCCTGAACACCGCGCCGACCTCCAGCCTGGGACGGCTGTTTGACGCCGCGGCGGCCTTGTGCGGCGCCGGCACACACAACCGCTTCGAGGCCGAGCTGCCGATGGCGCTGGAGGCGATGACGCGGCCGGATATCGAGGATGCCTACCCGGTCGATTGGCAGCAGGCCGGTGACGTGTGGCAGTGGCACTGTGCCCCGATTCTCGACGGCATTGTGCGGGATTTGCGCCGCGACACAGCGACCGCCATCATCGCCACGCGCTTTCACAACACCGTCTGCCGGGCATTTTTGAACATCGCCCAAAAGGCCCGCACCCAAACCGGCATCAATGACGTCGCCCTGAGCGGCGGGGTACTCTGCAACCGCTACTTGGCCCAGCGCCTGATCAAACAGTTGAAAAAAAGCGGTTTTCGTGTATTATGGAAACGCCGCATCCCTACCAACGACGGCGGCGTAGCCCTCGGCCAAGCCGCCATTGCAGCAGCAATGTTGGAAAAAATGTAAGCACTAAGCAATAAATTTCAAATAAATTTTGAAAGATGAAATACAAACGAGGAAAAGAATAATTGTTTTCAGCATTTATCGGTTTCTGGAATTAGAATTTGTTTAGCATTTAGTGCTTAGAATTTAAAAATTTTATCCAAAGGATATACGATGTGTTTAGCGGTTCCTGCGAGAATAATAGAAAAAGACGACGATAAGGCGGTTGCCGATGCGATGGGCAATCGGTGGGAGATTCGGATTACGCTGACGCCGGAGGTGGAGGTCGGCGATATTGTGCTGATTCACGCCGGGTATGCGATTGCCAAAGTGGACGAAGAGGAGGCGGCCAAGACGTGGGAGCTGTTTGAGCAGATTGCGGAAATGGAGAAAGAGAAAGATTTGAACCACGAAGCACACGAAGAGCACGAAGACAAAAAAGGTAAGTAGGAATGGATGAGATGAATAAAAACTTAAAAGCCGCGCGGCGGCAAATCGAAACCGCATGCGAAAAAATCGGGCGTCCGGTGCAGATTATGGAAGTGTGCGGCACGCATACGGTGGCGTTGTTTCGCCACGGCATCCGCTCGCTGCTGCCCGATTCGCTCAAGCTGCTGTCGGGGCCGGGCTGTCCGGTGTGCGTCACCGATCAGGGACTGATCGACGCGGTGATCGGCCTGGCGCAGCGTGACGACTGCATTATCGCCACCTACGGCGATATGATTCGCGTGCCGGGGTCGAAGGGGTCTTTGGAGACGCTGCACCGGTCGACTATCAAGGTCGTGTTCAGTTCCGACAACGCCCTTGCCCTGGCGCGAAAAAACCCGGACAAGACGGTGGTATTCGTGGCGGTGGGCTTTGAGACGACCACGCCGGCCACCGCGGTGGCGATTGCTCAGGCTCAGGCCGAGGGGCTGGACAATTTCTGCGTGCTGTGCGGCCATAAGATCGTTGTGCCGGCGATGGCGGCCCTGCTGGCCGGCCGCAACGATAAGATCGACGCATTTCTGTGCCCCGGCCACGTCAGCGTGATTATCGGTGCGCAGGCCTATCGGCCGGTCGTCGAGCAGTTTGGCAGGCCGTGCGTGGTGGCCGGGTTTGAGGCCGCCCAGATTCTCGAAGGCATCGCCGCCATCTGTGCCCACCTTGCCGACCACGCGCCGCAGGTGGATTCGGTCTATGGCGCGGCGGTCAAGGCGGACGGCAATCCGGTCGCGCTGAAGCTGATGAGCGACTATTTCGAACCATGGGACGGCCCGTGGCGCGGGCTGGGCGTCATCCCCGGTGCGTCGCTGCGATTAAAGGAAGCCTACAGCCGTTTTGACGCCCTCAAACGGTTCGCCCTGGCCGAGACGCCGACGCCGGAACCGTCCGGCTGCCTGTGCGGGCAGGTGCTGTGCGGCCTGATCGACCCGCCGCAGTGCGGCCTGTTCGGCAAACGCTGCACACCCGATACGCCCGTCGGCCCGTGTATGGTCAGCACCGAAGGGGCCTGCGCGGCCTGGCATAAATACGGTAGTCATATCAAAAATCAAAAGTAAAAAATCAAAATTTAGGAGTCCGCCTGCGGCGGTACAGGTTTATGGACGAATCAAAAAAAGTTATGTTGGCACATGGCGGCGGCGGGCGGCTGATGAGCGAATTGATCGGTACGCTCATTGTGCCGCGGTTTTCCAATGCGGCGCTGGGGCGGCTGACGGATGCGGCACAGGTGGCGATCGATGCCGAGATGCTCTGTTTTACGACCGACAGTTTTGTCGTCAAGCCGTTGGTCTTTAATGGCGGCGACATCGGCAAGCTGGCCGTCTGCGGAACGGTCAACGACCTGACGGTGGCCGGGGCAACACCTGCGGCGCTGAGTTTATCGCTGATAATCGAGGAAGGTTTTGACATGCCGCTGCTGGAGGCGATTCTGGACAGCGCCGCTCATACCGCCCAACGCGCCGGCGCGGCCATTGTCACCGGCGATACCAAGGTCGTCGAAAAGGGCGCAGCCGACGGTCTATTCATCAACACAACCGGCATCGGGGCCAAACGCGACGGCGTGGACGTCGGTTTTGAGCGCATCAGCGTCGGCGATAAGGTCATCGTCACCGGCACGCTGGGCGATCATGGGATGACGATTATGTCGCAGCGAGAAGGGCTGGCGTTTACGTCCTCGCTGGAAAGCGATTGTGCGTGTCTGAACGGACTGGCCGAGCTGGTATGCGACAAACTCGGCCAGCACATCAAGTTTATGCGCGATCCGACCCGCGGCGGACTGGCGGCGGTGGCCAATGAGATTGCCCAGCAGATCCGCCTGCCGATGGAACTGGATGAGGCGGCGATGCCGATTGACCGCACCGTGCAGGCCGCGGCCGATATGCTGGGGCTGGATGTGCTGAATATCGCCAACGAGGGCAAGATTGTCATCATCGTCGCCGCCGAGGCCGCCGAGCGGGTTGTCAAGATCTGCCGCACCCATCCGCTGGGACGCCGGGCCGAGGTGGTCGGGACGGTCACGGCCGGCACCGAGCCGATTGTGGAACTGCTAACCGCTATCGGCGGGCGTCGGGTGGTGCAGATGCCTTACGGTCGCGAATTGCCGAGGATCTGCTGATGCACGAAATGGCGGTTGCTGAAAGTATCCTGCACACGATTCTGGAGCAGGCTGAGCAGCTTGGCGGCGCGCGACCGGTTGCGGCGCGCATTTCCTGCGGCCAGTTCAACGCGCTCAACGATGAGACCATGCAGTTTGCCTTTGAGAGCATCAGCGAGGGCACGCTGTGTGAAGGGATGCGGCTGGAGATCGTCCATATCCCCCTGCGGGCCCAATGCAGACAGTGCCAAGCGACGTTTGCCTTTGACGTGTACCGGCCGATGTGCCCGGAATGCGAGCATGCCGAGTTCGATTTCCAGCCCGATGCGCCCCTGTTGCTGGAAGACATCGAATTCCAGGACCCGTCCGAATAACAAAAAAAGCCCCCGCATCGGGACAAACTTTCGATGCGAGGGAGTTATACAAACCGTAGCGCCGGGCCTATATGCCGGCTGTGCGCATCATATTGCTTACAGCGCACGCCGCCGACGCAGCAGACCGACCAGGGTCGTGCCGATACCCGTCAGCAAAATCGCACCCGGAGCGGGAACAACCGTTGCCGATAAATCGGTTACCAGTAGCCCCGTCGGATTGTCCGTTTCCTGCGGCCAATTATAGACCCTGAATTCGAGGGTATTGGCTCCGCTCCGAAGCATATCCCCAGTTAGCGTAAAGCTCTCTAATGTTCCAAATTCATACTCATTGGGACGATCAAAACCAGAGAATACGTCGTTGACCCAAATTTGACTGGAATTGTCCGAGGCCCAATTTCCCGTAATGATTACGTTTTCGGGATTGGTATCAATATTAAAGGTTAGGGTGTAGTTGAAGTAGCCTTCCGCCTCGCCGTGAAAATCGGTTGTGCCGGCGTCTGTCGGAGCGATCCACATTGCACTGTCACCTGGCTGGACCCAGGCGGCATGTGCGTCTATGGCATAGGGCGCGCCATCGTCATCACCCATCCAAGTCAAGGCATAGTGTGGATCTGAGACCATGTGGCCCAGCACATTTCCATCATTGTCCACGCCGGTGTTGTACAAACCTGTTACGGCCGCGGTAGCCGGCACAACGAGTGCGGCGACCATTGCCAACAATACTAACTTTTTCATCGTTCTTCCTTTCGTTACAATCAAAGTTGCTTTTCAATAGACCCTGCCACGCTGACAAGTACAATCTATTCACTTTTCTATTGCATTACACCATCTTCGCCGCAGAACAACCCCTGCAACCGGAAAATCCGTGTAGGGGTGAACCTATACGCCGACCCCGTACGGCACAAGTAAACCTGCCGCCGCGTTGTGAAAAATCGCAGGG
>PXAQ01000272.1 GCA_003567095.1 Phycisphaerae bacterium | reverse complement strand
CTTCGGGCCAGGGTTTCGGCGGCGACGGCGAATTTGACTGCTTTGTCAGGGTCGCCGTCACAACTGTAACAGGCGGCCAAGGCCCCGGCAAAGGCCGACTCGCAGGCGGTCTGGTCGACGACATCGCGCGCAATTGCCGGTATGTGTCTGTGTCCCTGTCGGTCAATGACCAGCGCGCCATGCCAGCCCATACTGATCACCACGCAGCGGGCGCCGCAGGCGACCAATTCGGTGCCGATGAACTTCAGGTCGCCTTCTCCGCCGGCTCCCAGTTCCGCGCCGCAAACAACCCCATCAAAACGCAGGATAATGACATCGGCATTGTAGTAATCGACCGGCCAGTCAATGGTATCGGTAATCTTTCGTTCGACGCCGGCTAGCCGTGCTTCCAGCACGACGCGGGTTTTGTGCCGGCCGGCGGTGCGAATGGCCGCAACTGCCGCGGTCGGCGGGACCTCATCGCTGATCAGACAGGCATCGGCCGCCTGAATGAGTTGCTCGGCGCCGGCGTATTCGATCTCATCGCGCCCTAAGACGCGATTGGCGCCGGCCGATTGGCAACTGCGGTTTTCGCCGTTGCCATTGACCATGGTGACGATGATGCCGGTGCTGATGGCCTGGGTCGGATAAATCAGGTCGGTTGAAATTCGGTAGCGCCGCAGGGTCTCGTTGATCATCTCGCCGAACACGTCCTCGCCGATGCGCGAGAGCAAATACACCTCACAGCCGCATAACGCCGCCTGGATCGCTTCATTCAGACCCGCCCCCGTAGGCACGCAGGAAAATCCAGATCCGTCGACGTTTCTGCCGGGATCTGGGAACATCTCGCATTTGACCGCCATATCCACATAGGTCGGTCCGACGACAAGGACTTTGGGATTCCGTTCTGCCATAGTTTTACCTCGCTGGGCTCACATCCTGAATGTATCGTTGTCAGGCTACTATAACACCTGCACTGTCCCGATTAAAGCTATTTTTTCGCCATCGCGGCAAACACAGGCACAATACAGTCAAAAAGTCTTTTAAAATTATGTCTTGCGCGTTTTATCGGCCAGCTTTGGATGTGACCTTATCGGTTTTCAACATAATCGACCGGATCCTGCAGCCCGGCGCCTTTGAACCCTTTGAGGCGCAGGTGACAGGCGTCGCATCGTCCGCAGGCCCGCCCGGCCGCATCCGGTGCGTAACAGCTATGGGTCAGGGTAAAATCCACGCCCAACTGTGCCCCCCTGCTGACAATCTGGGCTTTTGTCATCTGGATTATCGGTGTGCGAATGTGGTAGCTGCCCTGCTGCTGAACGGCTTTGGCGGTGGCCAGGTTGGCCATATTCTCAAAGGCCGCGATATAGGCCGGCCGGCAATCCGGATACCCGCTGTAATCCAGAGCGTTGACGCCGATAAATATATCCCACGCGTCCAGCACCTCGGCCCAAGCCAAGGCGTAACTGAGGAATATGGTGTTACGGGCCGGGACATAAGTGATTGGAATATCAGTATTTATAACGCTTCTGTCGACGGGCACAGTAAGGCTGGGATCGGTCAGTGCAGAGCCGCCGAAAGCTGTCAGGTCGATGGTGGCAATTTTATGGTCGTTGACCCCGAGGGCTTGGGCGATGCGCTGCGCGGCGTTGATTTCGCAGGTGTGCCGCTGGCCGTATTGGAAGGTCAGCGCATAACAGTCAAGCCCCGCGTGCCTTGCGATGGCCAGCGTAACGGCTGAGTCCAAGCCGCCGCTGAGCAAAATAACCGCTGATTTTGTGGACATTTTTATCGAATTCCTTGAAAATAGTCTGGCTGTAGACTACACTATTTGGGTCAATTTGGCAACTTTTAAAAGCCCCAACGATTTTAGCTAAAATGGATGCGTATATGAGCGAAAAGCCGCCGATCGAACTGTTTTCAAACCCCCGCCCGGGTCGGGATTATACCATTACGATCCACTGTCCGGAGTTTACCAGCGTGTGCCCCAAGACCGGCCAGCCGGATTTTGGCGAGATCCTGATTGAGTATGTTCCGGACAAGTCATGCATTGAACTCAAGAGCTTGAAATTTTATATGCAGAGTTTCCGCAATGAGGGCATTTTTTACGAGCAGTTGACCAACGCGATTCTGGATGACCTGGTGAACGCCAGCAAGCCGCGCTGGATGCGCATTACGTCGCAGTTTACACCGCGCGGCGGGATTACAACCGAGGTGCGGGCGGATTACTCGGCACATTACGGTTCTGAATAAAGGAGATGGCCAATGACGGTCAGTTTTCACTGTGAATCGTGCAAGAAGAAGGTTAAGGCGCCGGATGAGGCCGGCGGCAAATGGGGTAAATGTCCCTTTTGTGAGCATCGCTGTTATATCCCCCTGCCCAAATCTGCGGATGAACCGGAACTGAAGCTGGCGCCGATTGACGAGTCGGCCGAATCACAGGTTGGGGATCTGATGCGCGAAACCCATGACCTCACGCAGAAGATACTGAAAGAACGTCAGCCCATTGATGACGGCCCGGACGATGATCCCGGTGCTCAACAAGCGGTTGAAAAGGAGGTCCTCAAACAGACCATTGTGTACTTGCGGCAGGTGGCCGACGGGCAATTAAAGCAAGCCGACCAAACGTTTGAGACGCTGGGCCGCCATAAGAAGCAGGCCCTCCATATCCTGAGCGCGATGGCCCGCGCCGAACAGCCCGAGCCGGAGCTTTCCGACGTGCCCGACGGCGTGCTCCATGGGTTGATTCGCGACACACAGAAAAAACTCAACTCCTGAACGGTCACCTCCGATCGATTCATGGATAGGCCACGGCGGTCACAACGGCATAGACGTGTTTGGCGCCGACGTTTTTGAGAACTTTGGAGCATTCGGTCAGGGTGGCGCCGCTGGTGGTGATGTCATCGACCAGGGCGATGGTTTTGCCTTCAAACGGATGGCCGCGGCGGACAGCGAAAGCGTTTTTGACGTTGCGGCGGCGCTGTGCGGGGGTTAGATTCCATTGGCGTTTGGTGTAGCGGGTGCGGACCAGGTCGGTGCTGGTGCGAACCGGCGATGCGCACATGCGGCGCGACAGATACAGGGCCTGATTATAACCGCGTTCCAAACGCCGCCGCCAGTGCAGCGGAACGGGCACGATGCAGTCTATATCCCGAGCAAGGCCGGAGGCGGTCAGGGCGTCGCGCATCATTCCGGACAGGCGCGCAGCATATTCGGTGCGCTGGCGAAACTTGAATGCAAGAATCAAATCGCGCAGGGCGCTTTCATAGACGCCGGCGCGAACCATCCCGTCAAAGGCCAGCTCTTCATTCTGACAGCCCCCGCAGCGATTGTTAACGATGCCGAATGGACTGGCGGCTCGTCCGCAGCGACGGCAGTAATCGCCTCCGACACAGCGGACCAGTTCCTGCCAGCAGGACGGACATAAGCCGTCATCCGTGCGGTCTATCGGCGCCTGACAAAGCACACAGGACGGCGGAAACAACAGCTCATCCAACCCCCTGGCCCCATCGATCAGGACGGCCCCTGCCCGCGCCAACAGGTTGTGCGGTCGTGGT
>PXAQ01000155.1 GCA_003567095.1 Phycisphaerae bacterium | reverse complement strand
CGATGGGCTATGATTTTGATCCGGAGATGATTCCTAAAAACATCGAGTATTACCTGGAGCGCAGCTCGCACGGCTCGACGCTGAGCTATATTGTCCTGTGCTGGGTGCTGTCGCGTTCGGATCGGCTGCGTTCCTGGGAATTGTTCAAGAAAGCGCTGGAGGCGGATGTTTCGGACATCCAGGGCGGCACCACGTGCGAGGGCATCCATCTGGGCGCTATGGCCGGAACCGTGGATATCCTGCAGCGGTGCTACACCGGCATCGAATTCAGCGGCGAAATACTGTCATTTAATCCCTGCATCCCGCGCGACATCGAAGAGCTTTCGATGAAGATCAAATATAAGGGCCGCTGGATGGAGGTTACCACCACCTCGGAAAAGATGACCATCGCCGCCGATCCCTGCGAGCTGAACAGCTTGAAATTTGTCTTTGAGGGTGAGCTCTACACCTTGGGGCCAGGCCAAAAACGTACCTTTAAAGTTGGCACATAAGCGGTAGCCCCTAAATGCGACCTGGGAGATCTTTTGACCCATCCGGTGATTGCATTTGTGCGCAGTTAGGGGACGCAGCCTTTCACATTTGTTATCGGTCTGCCGGAAGTTTTGCGTGAGGTCAGCTGTCCGTTCTGCGTCCGGTCTGCGGCTTTTCTTGAACGCATTCCATTGCCATGGGATTTTGGCTGATTTTTCCAATATCGCCAT
The DNA here is from genome assembly GCA_003567095.1 of Phycisphaerae bacterium. The sequence continues at coordinate 2,862 of PXAQ01000155.1, read as the reverse complement.
TTCTGTCTGTTTAACGCGCTAATTATAGGAGGCGGCATGCCAAGTCGCAGCCTGCAGGGATAGGTTCTCGGGCGAGGGGCTCCGGAGTTTATGGGTGAGAAACAGCAGTCACCGCGGAGGTCGAATATTCTCAAAGTTGCTGATTAAGGCCACACCGATTCCAAGACGATAAGACAAAGTCAGATGAATATATAGTGATGGTGATTGCGTTATGTCCCTGAAAACCGAACAACTCGCCGGCTCACTGGAGCCGCTGACACTTCAGGCCTTTGAGGCCTTTTGCGAAGACATCACAGCGATGTTTGGCAATGCCGCCGACTGTTCGGCGCTGAAGGCCGGGCAGGGGGCGCTGAAATCCGAATTGAAAGGCGATTTCAAGAAACTGGCTGCTGTCAACCAGGTACAGGCGGTCGGCGCGGTGGACGGGACCTTTCAATTGCTGCTGGACCAGGCGGGATTGTTTATTCTGGCCGGCGTGTTCGTGATGCTTCCGGAAAAACGCATTACGGAAACGATACGCGCCGGGACCTTGACCGATGCCGACTATCTCAATGATGCCATCAAGGAGGTCGGCAATCTGTTAGTCGGTTCGTGGGATCGTATTTTTCGTGAGGAAGTCACGGATCACAAGCATTTTAAGCAAGTCGGCACATTTATAGGCCCGCTCTGGGACAAGCCGGAGGACAGTATTGGTCTCTCAGACGATACGGACTGCCATTATGTGATGTGTCAGATCAAGCTGGACGATTTTCCGGCGTTCACTTGCGCGGCGGTTTTTTCAGACTCACTGCTGGAAGCTGAACAGGCGTCCGAATCTTCGGCCAAGTCCGAATCGTCTACCGAGACGCCGGCCGCTGCCCAGCCCCCTTCAGGCACGTCTGACGATCTGGAAACGCCGTCCGCATCCGCAGATCAACAACCTGGCGGCGGCGAGCAACACGGTCAGATGTCTCAAGAGGCATCACCGCAACAGTCATCAGCCGAAGCAGCCCCGGAGCCGGCCGCACCGACGGACACTGCCGCGAGGACTGAGCCGACTGCCGGCGAAAGCGACCGTGGGCCGGTTACCGAAGCCATCCGCAACTTGACTCAAGACAGTGACGTTGCTACCCCGACGGCGCAGTCTGGCGCGACGTGCGGACCGTGGGCGGCATTGACCGCCGGCGAACTGATGAGCCCGACTGTGCTGTGGGCCGACCCGGACGACACGGTTCAGGAGGTCTTGCAGGTGATGCAGCAGCACAATGTCGGCTATGTGCTGATCGGCCAGGACGGACAACTGGAAGGGCTACTGTCGCGCAGCGATATCACCGCCGCCGTCAGCCCGTATCTGAGGCCGGTTTTTGCTCATTGGCGGCGTCCGACCGATGATGCTACGTTGAAAATTCGCGTCAAATGGTTTATGAGCCGGACGGTACATACCGTTGGCCCGAGGGCATCAATCGGGGCTGTAATGGAAACGATGATGAAGCATTCGGTGCGCGGGCTTCCGGTGATAGAGTCGGACGGCCGGACGGTGGGGCTGATCACAGTGTATGATGTGTTTGCGGCTCTGCTGAGCTGTGCCGACGTGCACATGACCGGGCGTCCGCAACAGGCTCCGCCGGCTGTGAAATAAACAGACTTGACAGGCATTACAGAACATGCAATAATACTCATGCTTGGTCTGACACAGCGGCTTGACCTCATGGCCATGTTGTGCATTTTCCCCTGAATCATTGACGATCAAATAATAGACATTGAAAGGTTTCAATGGAGGCATTGACAATGAAGTATCTCGCTGTTTGCAGTTTTATTGCTTTTGTCCTTGGCTGTGCCGCCCAGGACAAGGATGCCGATTACCAGCCGGAAGCGGCATCGCCTGATGTTGAGCAAACGCTCCAGACGCCCCCAGCGGCGACTGAGGACACGGCTCGGGAACAGACCGAGCCGGTTTCGCCGCGGGTCAAGATGACCACCTCTAAAGGGGTGATTGTCATCGAGCTGGAGGCGCAAAAAGCGCCGATTTCGGTAGAGAATTTTCTGGCTTATGTCAGGGACGGATTCTATGACGGGACGATTTTTCACCGGGTCATTCCGAATTTTATGATTCAGGGTGGCGGGTTTACGGCGGATATGCAGCAAAAGCCCACGCGTGCGCCGATTAAAAACGAAGCGGCCAATGGCTTGAAGAATCTGCGCGGCACAGTCGCGATGGCACGCACCCATGTCCCCGACAGCGCCACAAGCCAGTTCTTTATCAACCATCAGGACAATGCATTCCTGGATTATCACGGCCCGCATGCGCAGACGATTGGCTATGCCGTATTCGGCAGGGTCGTCAGCGGAATGGATGTTGTTGATGAAATCGCCGCAGTCCCGACCGGCCAGGCCGGTCCGCATGGCGATGTGCCGCTAAGCCCGGTGGTGATCGAGTCGGCTGAAATCATAACGCCCTGACAACACCCTCAGCGGATGTTTTATCCGCATTTTTGCCGGCTGTGTGCGAACCTGTGCAATTGTCCTGCGTAATGGGTTCGGCTGTTTTGTCTTTGCAGTCGCCTCCGGGCCTCGATGCGCGTTTGGCGCCATGCATGAACGACATGAGCACTCCAAAAATACACATAAAAAGTTTCGGCTGTCAGATGAATAAGCTGGACTCGTCGCTGGTCACCGCGGCATTGAGCGAGCGCGGGTTTGTGCTGACCGACAAAGCTACCGAGGCCGATGCGGTGCTGATTAACACCTGCTCGGTACGCGAACACGCCGAGGATCGGGTGCTGTCGCACCTGGGTCATTTGCGGCATTTGAAGAAGACGCGGCCGCAACTGGTGGTGGCCGTCATCGGATGCATGGCCCAGCGAATGGGCGAAAAGCTGCTGG
>PXAQ01000237.1 GCA_003567095.1 Phycisphaerae bacterium | reverse complement strand
GGCTGTGCGCAGCGGGGGGTTGACCTTGTAATTGGTGTCATACTCGGCAATGCAGTCCTCGGTCAGCAGCAGGTGGTGCGGCGTGGCCTCGCAGGTGACCGGCAACCCGTCGCCTTTGGCCTGGCGGATAATCTCCACGGCTCCGGCGGTGGAGATATGCTGGGCGTGGTACCGGACGCCGGTCTTGCGGACCAGTTGGATGTCGCGCCAAAGCATCATCTCCTCGCCCAGCGGATCCATCCCCGGCAGACCCAGCACCGTCGAATGATAGCCGGCGTTCATCACGCCGTTTTTGACCAGCGCATTGTCCTGGCAATGCTGCGCAACAACGGCGCCAAACATCGAGGCGTATTTCATCGCTCGCAGCATCACGGCGGTATTCTGCACGCCGCTGCCGTCATCGGTAAAGCCGATGGCCCCGGCCTGGTGCATCAGGCCCATCTCGGCCAGCTCCTGTCCGGCCCGCTCTTTGGTCAGGGCCCCCATCACATAGACGAATGTCTTGCGGGCCTGGCGGCCCATGCGATGGATGTACTCCACGCCGGTGGCCTCGTCAATCGGCGGGTGGGTGTTGGGCATACAGACCACCGAGGTAAAGCCGCCGGCCACCGCCGCGGCCGAGCCGGAGGCAATCGTCTCTTCTTCCTCGTCGCCCGGCTCGCGAAAGTGTACGTGCAGGTCGATCAGGCCGGGGCTGACGATCTTACCGGTCGCGTCCATCATCCGGTCGGCCGTGTCCGTCAGGCCCGATCCGATTTTAGCCACCTTGCCGTCGGCCACCAGCACATCGACCACCGCATCCACCGTATTGGCCGGATCGATCAGACGCCCATTGGTGATAAGAATCGTTTCCATAGTCTTAATCTTAAATGCTTAATGTAAAATGTTAAATGTTGTTTGGTCTTTTCAGAGTTACAATGCAAGCGCCTATCATTTTTGACAATTCCCGGGCTTCAGTAATCAACATTATTAAGTGTTCGCCATTAAAGTGCTTGGCATCTCTGAGCAATCCCAGCCAATAGAGTGTTTCATTGGCGGATTTTAAAGAGTATGAATAGAAGTTAATAAAATCCTTTCTTGAGCTGGCGCCCTTGGCTTCCACTAAATTAGCGCCTACAGATGTTGCCGATCGAACCAATTGTTTTGTGATAACTGAGCCGGTCAAATCAGTGGGCAATCGATCAATATATTTAATAATTTTAACTGAAAAGTAATACGCCCTTTTTCTGACATCAATTTCGGCTCCTGGTATTTCCCGTCCCATGCCATCCTCACATTTAATATTTTACATTTAACGTTTAGCATCCGTCTGAGCGGCGGCCTGGTTGACCAGGAACAGGACCGCCATGCGGATGGCCAGGCCGTTGGCCACTTGTTTGAGGATGACGCTGTTGGGCCCGTCGGCCACTTCGGATTCGATCTCGACACCACGGTTCATCGGCCCGGGGTGCATCACCGTCAGGTCCGGCTTGGCGCGTTTCATCCGCTCGACGGTCAGCGCAAAAAAGTGAGCATACTCCCGCACCGACGGAAACGGATTGCCGCCCATTCGCTCAAACTGAATCCGCAGCATATTGATCACATCCAGCTCGTCCAGCACATCGTCGAGACTGTAGGACACCCTGACCGGCAGATCGCGCACCTGCGGCGGCATCAGCGTCGGCGGCCCGATCAGCGTCACCTCGGCGCCGAGCTGGGTCATCGCGTAAATATTGCTGCGGGCCACGCGCGAATGGGCAATATCGCCGACAATGCCGATCTTGAGCCCGTCCAGCGTGCCGCGCGCCTGGCGAATGGTATACACATCCAGCAGCGCCTGGGTCGGATGCTCGTGATAGCCGTCGCCGGCGTTGACCACGCAGCCGTTGATGCTGCGGCTGACCAGCGCCGGCGCTCCGCCGGCGCTGTGACGCATCACCACGATATCCACCCCCATCGCCTCAAGATTACGCGCGGTATCCACCAGCGTCTCGCCCTTGCTGACCGCGCTGGATTTTTTCGTGAATTCAATGATGTCGGCGCTGAGCCGGCCGGCGGCCAGGGTAAAGCTATTGCGCGTCCGGGTGCTGTCCTCAAAAAACATATTCACCACCACCTTGCCGCGCAGCGCGGGCGCCTTTTTGATCGACCGCGTGCTGATCTCCTCAAATCCCTGTGCCGTGTCCAGGATAAACTCCAGCTCCTGCCGGCTCAACTCCCGCAGCCCGATCAGGTGCTTGCGCGTCCACTGAAAACTTTTTTTCTTCATCATGCGTCCGCTTGCTCAACAATAACCTCATCGACATCATCCTGCTCGACCAGATGCACCGTGACGATTTCCTCCGGCCCGGCCTCGGCTCGGATACCCACATAATCGGCCCGTATCGGCAGCTCGCGGTCGCCGCGATCGACCAGCACCGCCAGCCGCACCGTGCGCGGCCGGCCCAGATCCGTCAGCGCATCCATCGCCGCGCGGACACTGCGCCCGGTGTGCAGCACGTCATCGACCAGCAGAATCACTTTATCATTCACGTCAAAATCGATCTCCGTGGCCCTGACTGTCGGCTGTGAGCCGCTGCGCGGGGCGTTCAAATCATCTCGATAGAGCGTGATATCCAGCGTGCCGCACAACATTTTTCGCCCCAAACGCTCATCCAGCCTGCCGGTCAGGCGATTGGCCAGGATTTCCCCGCGGCTGCGAATGCCAACCACCGCAACCTCCGTTTTCGGATCCATATCGGCAACAATCGTCTCGTATAACGTTTCGAGTGTTTCGTCGATTTGTGCTGCTGTCAGTAGGGTTTTCATGGAATTCAAGGTCTATTAAAACATTTTATAGTAAGATTTTACCTGCTTTTCTAGTTAGCCAATGGCAAAGTATACCTTTGGCCCGCTGTGAAAGCAAGAAGAAGGTTTTTTTCAAACAAATCCACCCGAAAACGCAAATTCATTGACAAGGCTGGTTGAACTTGAACCGAATAATCAATATAATGTAAATATAAAAGAGTACGTGAATTATTCGGAGATATCTGAATTGCTGTCAGGGGTATCGAAAAACGTGGGTTTGTTGTCGGTTTTTATCGTTGGCTTGACAGGCGGTCTGTTTGCCGACATCGACACCCCTCAGCGTCCGGTTGAGCCGCAGGCCTTGGACGCGGCCGGCATTCGCCAGCTTCAGCAGGCCGATCCCAACCTGACTGGCTTAGGGGTGGTGATCGCCGCGGTCTGTCGCAGTAACAGCTACATCCACGGGCGTCCGCAAAACGATTACCGCTTCGATATGAACCATCAGTCCCTGGCGGGCGCTGATATCTGGTTTGAAGATCACTCGGACGGACTGCACGGCGTCTCATCCCACTCGACAGCCATCGCAGGCATTCTTATCGGACTTGACCCCGATGCCGCTCTGCCGGATGACACGCCTTTTGACTACCGCGGCGTCAGCCCCCTGGCGTCGGTGGATGTCTATGAATTCTGGCGATTTGCGGGCCTGCGGATATTTACAGACGAGCCGGTCAGCGCCGATATCATTACGTTGAGCCTGGGCGATGTCTTTGAGGACTGGTGGACCCGCGGCATTGAGCGTCTGGCCGCCGAGCAGG